>JBEBIF010000036.1:0-16527 GCA_040080515.1 Chitinophagaceae bacterium
AGGCATGCCTTGTCTCTATCTTTAATTACGTATGATGTATCACACTTTCTTTTACAAACGGATGGTTCTTTGCCAGCAATGGTGCTTTGCTCAGCGCCTTACCTGTTACATACATGATCAATCCAACAAATCCTAACGCAATAGCAATATCCCAAAGTATCACCGGAATATGTGTTTCTCCTGTTTTAGCATCTGTCATGGGCCCCGGAAATACCATTTGATACAGATCCAACCAGTGACCGAAAATGATCAGGACGGCCATAAAAGTGAGGATGGTATAGTTTCTCTTCGAGCCTCTTCTCATTAATATCAGCAGGGGAGCAATAAAGTTCACCATAAACATAAACCAGAATATACCACCATAAACTCCGTAAGCCCTTGGTTTGAAGTACGTCGTTTCTTCCGGAATGTTGGCATACCAGATCAGCATGAATTGGGAAAACCACAGGTAGGTCCAGAATACAGAGAAGGCAAACATGAACTTGCCAATATCATGCACATGCTCCTGGTTGGTATATTCCAGGTAGCCTTTGTTCTTTAAATACACTACAAATAATGCGATCAGCGACATACCTGCCACAAACGTACTGGCAAAAGTGTACCAGCTGTACATGGTGCTGTACCAGTGTGCATCAATACTCATGAGCCAGAGCCAGGGAATAGAAGACATCACGGTAAGGGCAAATACCACAATATATAAGGCGGCCCACACGGTATTGTTCCAGATGTATTTCTTTCTTTCTGCAACAGTTGCCAGTGGTTTATCATCCAGGCTGCGGGATAGTTTTCTCATTTTCCAGCCGAGTAATGACCAGCCTGCAATGGTAAGAACGGTCATGGCTGCAAAGAAATTCTTATTTAAAAAGCCTTTCTTAAAATTCAATATTTTATCATGCTCTACATGCTCTGCATCTGTCCAGTGAAAAATGGTATGATTCTCTCCAAAAGTGATCGCCAAAAGAATAGCCAGGGAAATAACTCCTAATACAGGTACTACTGCAGATATCGCTTCCGGCACCCGGCGAAAAGCCATTTGCCAGCCGCCCCATGCCAGTGTGGTGGCGCAGATAAAGAACATAGACGCATTCACCACTAATAAAAAATAAACGCTGTTCTGCAGCAGGCTGGCCCAGAACCGGGCATCACTTACAGCTTTCTCTTCCGCTGTTCCTTTGCCTCCATGTGTAGTGATGTATAAACCTGCGATTGCCAGAATACCAAGCAACATCAATGCGATTGATATCATGTTATACCGCTTGGTGACTACAAATTTTTCTTTTATTGACATCAGTGTTCTTTTATGAAATTCCAAAATAACCGGTCAGTACCGGGATCACTTTCCTGTTTTTGCTGCCACCGTATCCGTCTTTGGCGCCGCTGCTACTACACTATCTTTTCCTGCCCCGCCACCCTGCTTCATCCTGATATAAGCTATCACTTCCCAGCGTTGTTTCACATTCAGTTGTGACGCATAGCTACCCATTGTATTCCTGCCATAAGTAATAGAATGGTACATCGTTCCATCCGCCATTTTCGTAGCGATAGGATCTGTTACCAGGTTTCTCGGTGCTGCCGGAAATGGACCAGTACCATCTTTCCAAAGAGGGCCATTGCCATCCAGCTTGGCGCCATGGCAGATACCACAATTCACCAGGTATATTCTCTCGGTTTCCTTCATATCAATGCTATCGGTATTAAGCGGACTTTTAACGCTGGCAGAATTAGCATATCCCGCAGAATCATTTGCATAAGGATATACAAAAAGCATATCTCCGCGGGCTATCGTTCCTGCCACCGGCATCGCTGTATAATTAACACCTTTTGCTTTCAGGTTTTCGGTACTGGCATAGGTTTCATAAGCACGGCTGTACGACATATCCGGCATGTAAGCCCGTCCGGGATTTCTCCGGGGGCCGCCGCAACTTGCCGTCAGCAAAACCACTGCTGCCAAACCTGCTATAATCCAATATTTTTTCATCACCAATTTTTTAAATTCCAAATATTAAATTCCAAATCCCACTACTTCCGATTTTAAACTCTCTCCGCAGGCCCTCTCTTTTGAAAAGGATTTAGGTGAAGCTTTAATGCGCCGCTTCCACGTCTGCTTTCTTTTCAAAACGTTTGGTGTCCTTGTCATAACGACCCAGCCACCAGCCGGTTTCTTTATACTGCACCTGCACATCTGCACCACCAATGCTTTGTAAAAAGCTGATCGCTTCTGCTTCATTCGTTTTATCGGTGCATTCCAATGCCATAACAAATGTATCGTCAGTTGAACGGGGATTAAAATGATCTTTCTTTACAAACGGTGCCAGCTGGCACAGATAGCAAAATGTAAGCACCATGCCCACCGCAGCAAACAATACCGTTAACTCAAATGTAATGGGTATCCATGCCGGTAATGCAAAGAAGGGCTTACCACCAAAGTTCAGCTTCCAGTCCACCGTCAGTGCCCAGGTGATAAATCCAACAGCCGTAGCAGTGCCGGTAATGGCATATATAAATCCGGCCGTGTGCAGACTGGTGTCACGAAGGCCCATTGCCTTATCCAATCCATGGATCGGAAATGGGGTGAACACATCATGGATCTTATACCCTGCACGACGTGTTTTCTTTACCGCCGGAAATAAAACCGCTTCGTCGTAAAAATTGCCTGTTACAAATTTTTTTACACTCATATCTTCAATTTTGAAATTTTGGAATTGGGAAATTTCGAAATTTCCCAATTCTACTTTTCCCAATTATTTAGTGGTCATGCTGCTCATCGTGAGCAAATCCCTCCGTATCCTTCTTCTCTATATCATCCATCTTCTCCTTATAATTTTCACCGCTTCGTTTCAATATATGTTTGATCTCTGCTAATGCAATTACCGGGAAGAATTTGGAGAACAGGAAATAACAGGTAAAGAACAACCCAAATGTTCCCAAATAAAATCCAACTTCCCAGATGGTGGGAGTATAATATGTACTCCAGGCACTGGGCAGATATCACGATAAACAGATGTGACGATGATCACAAAACGTTCGAACCACATACCGATATTGATCAATATGGACATGAAGAACGTAAGCAGCAGATTTCTTCTCATTTTCCGGAACCAGAATATCTGCGGCGACAACACATTACATCCCATCATGATCCAGTAGCTCCAGCCATAAGGACTGTTCAGGTTCAGCCTGTTTTGGAAGAAGGCAAAGTTCTCATACTCCACAGCAGAGTACCATGCCATGAACAACTCTGTGAGGTAAGCAATACCAACAATGGAACCCGTCAGTACAATTACCTTATTCATCACTTCAATATGTTCCAGGGTAATATAATCTTCCAGTCCTAATACTTTCCGGGTCACCACCAGCAGGGTTTGCACCATTGCAAAACCGGAGAAGATGGCGCCCGCCACAAAGTAAGGCGGGAAGATGGTGGTATGCCAGCCCGGTACTACCGAGGTGGCGAAGTCGAATGATACGATAGTGTGTACAGACAAAACCAGTGGCGTACTCAACCCGGCTAATACCAGTGAGAGGGCTTCATGCCGCTGCCAGTGCTTGGTAGAACCTGTCCATCCAAACGCTGCCACTCCATAAAACATTTTAGCCCATTTCTTCCGGGCCCTGTCACGCAGGGTAGCAAGGTCAGGCAATAAACCAGAGTACCAGAATAATAAGGAAACCGTGAAATAAGTTGATATCGCAAATACGTCCCACAACAGGGGTGAGTTAAAGTTCACCCACAGCGGACCTCTTGTATTGGGATAAGGAAGTACAAAGAAGGCATTCCATACCCGGCCCATGTGCCAGATCGGGAACTGGCCCGCACACATTACCGCAAAGATGGTCATCGCTTCCGCTGCACGGTTCACACCTGTTCTCCAGCCCTGGCGGAATAATAATAAGATAGCAGAGATCAGCGTTCCGGCGTGACCAATACCCACCCACCATACGAAGTTGGTGATGTCCCAGCCCCAGCCAACGGTCTTGTTAAGGTTCCACTGTCCTGTACCATATATTACCTCCATGGTTACAGAGATAATACCAAAAATGAGCAAAGCCACAGAAATGAGAAATCCAATCCACCAAAGTTTGGAGGGTTTGGCTTCCACGGGACGGCAAATATCTTCAGTTACCTGGTGGTAATCTTTATCGCCATCCACCAGCGGTGGTCTTACCTGTGATTCGTACCTGAGTAATGACATATCTTTTTAAGCTTTGAGCTAAAAGTTTTGAGCAGTTAGCTTTTTTATTATTAAGTCAACGTTCTGTCCTTTTGTCATCGTCTGTTGCAGCCTGTCCGCCGCGACGGATCGCACTCTTCATCGTTCCTATCTTTGAGCATCAAGCCCCGGGTTTTACCCGGAGTTATTTATGTTTGACCCCTATCGGGGTCTTCTAACCTAATGCGTTTCTACCGGCTTTGGCACAGAAGGCAAGGTACTGTCTGCCTTATGTCCTTCATTATGCCCTTCGTTTCCATGCTCACCACCACCCGCTGCTGCATGATGTTCCTCACCACCCCAGTTTGTCGCTTCCTCATCTGTATTTCTCACTTTGGCCAGGTAGGTAATATTCGGCAGCACATGCAATTGCTCCAATACATGGAAACTGCGCTGTGGATTATCGTTGCGCACTTTGGTCAGTTCGCTTTCTTTGTCATGGGCATTTCCAAACACAATGGCATTGGAAGGACAAGCTGTTTGACAAGCCGTTTTGGCATCCCCATCTTTCAGCATACGGTTCTCTTTCTTTGCATCCAGTTTGGCGGCCTGTAACTTCTGTACACAGAAAGAACATTTTTCAATCACCCCTCTTGAACGAACGGTAACATCCGGGTTCAATACCATCCGGGTAATGTCGTCATTCATTTGCTCGATCACATTGTCCAGTTTGCCCACCAATTGCTGGTCACGGTTATTCGGGAAGCTGTCTGCTCCTGTATAATCGGCCCAGTTGAAGCGGCGCACTTTGAACGGACAGTTATTAGCGCAATACCTTGTACCGATACAACGGTTATAGGTCATTTGATTCAATCCTTCACTGCTGTGGTTGGTAGCGGCAACAGGACAAACATTTTCGCAAGGTGCATTATCGCAATGCTGGCACAGCATCGGCTGGAATACAACACCTTTCAGGTTGTCCGGATCTTTTTCATCCGATATAAAGTAGCGGTCAATGCGCAACCAGTGCATATCGTGGTAGCGGAGCACTTCTCTTTTACCAACTACTGATACATTATTCTCTGCATGACATGCCACCACACAATCGCCACAGCCAAAACAGGCATTCATGTCAATGTTCATTCCCCATTTGATGCCGGGCTGATCATGCTGCGGGTATAAAGTGGCATTCCTGAAATCTTCGTTGGAATTCTTATAAAAAGCATCAGTCAGTTCTTGGCTGAAATCAGTAATTACATTCGGGTGCGCTTTGAAAGAATGCATGGTGGTCTCTCTTACTACTTCTTCCCGGTTTTCGTAGGAGTTATGCTTTTGTGTCTGCGCAATTTTGTACGATTCTTTCAGGTTGGTGGTTGTAGCGCCGGTAACCTGGTAGTCAACAGTGGTGCCATTGAAAGAAGCCAGCGGATACACATTCACTCCCACACCGGCAGCCGTAACACCCATTGCTTCATTTCTGCCATATCCAACTGCTATTGCTATCGTATCAGCATTCATCCCAGGGAAAACAAGTACCGGTATCTTTATTTTATTCTTCCCAACTGTTAATTCAATAGTGGGCTTTTGCGGATAATATTCATAATCATTATCCAGTTTGATACCCAGTTCTTTTGCTTTAGGAATGGAGATCAGTGCATAGTTGTCCCAGGTGGCTTTAGATACCGGGTCGGGCAATTCCTGCAACCAGGGATTACCTGCTTGTGAACCGGTGCCCATGGATACTTTTTGATACAACACCACTTCGGCGCCTGTTACTTTTTTATAACCGTTGATGGCAGTAGTGGCTTCAGCTACTCCTGCACTACTGTAAGAACCAGCAGATGCGGCAGATGCTGTTTCAGAAATACCATCCTGTAATGCTTTGTTGAAAGCTGCTTCAGAACCCAGTTTGCCGGTCCAGTAGGCTTTGAAATATGTTTCGTAGTCGGTATTGTTACCTCCCCATTTCAACAACGATGTTTGATAAGGGCGGGTTTTGAATAAGGGATAAATAGTAGGCTGAAGAAAACTTACATACCCGGTCTTTGCTTCTGCATCGCCCCAGCTTTCGAGGTAGTGATGATCAGGAATAATGTATTCGCACAACTCAGTCGTCTCATCCATCTTTTCATTGAAAGAAACTTTCACTTTCACTTTATCCAATGCTTTCTTAAACCGGTCTGCATCATAATGAGTGTACACAGGATTAGCACCATGTATCATTAATGTACCAACTGTACCGGCTTCCATATCTGCCAGCAACTGGTTGAAATCGCTGTCGATACCCTGGCGGTAATTCACTGGTTTGCTCCAGTCAATCGTTTTGCCGTAGGCACCAATAGCATTATTGATCGCATTTACAATTACCTGTACATTTTTATCATTGCTGCCGCAAACAACCAGTGCTTCACCATTAGCTGCTTTCAGCGCAGCTGCGGCTCTTTTAATACCCGTTTCCAGTTTTTCATTGGTAATGGGTACTGCGCCTTCTGTTCCGTTAATTGCATTCAGCAGGTCCAGCGCAACGGCTGCTGTTTCAGAAGGACGGTGCGTATATCTTTCATCTGCATTAGAACCTGTCATGCTCAGATGTCCTTCAAAATGAAAGTGCTTGCTCATGGCAGGATTCTTCTCATCTATCTTGCGGCCTTGGGAGTAGCCTTTGGCAAACTCCACCGGGCTGAGCCAGGTGCCAAGGAAATCAACACCAAGACTTACAATTACTTTGGCGGCACCAAAATCATAAGAAGGTATTTTTCTTCCAAAACCACTGGCTTCGTTGGCCAGCAGCATACCGCTGTAAGAAACGGCATCGTATTGTACATGCTTTAGGTTGGGAAACTTAGCAATGATCTCTTTTGTAGATGGGGAAACAATAGAATCGGTAAGTAAAACGATGGAACCGCCTGCTGCTGCAATGGCTTTTCCCACCATATCATCAAAGGATTCGAATGTGGGAACCTCTTCAAATTTTACTTCTTTATCCTTTACCATGCGGTGCAGCGGAAACTTGGCACGGTACATATCATACAGGTCAAGCACAGACGCCTGTGAACGGGCCGTGGTACCACCATTGGTAAATGCAAGCGTATTTCCTTCTATCTTGATCGGGCGGCCATCTCTTACTTTCGCTACCACCGGAATCACATCACCATCCTGAACATAGGTGGTGGCATAATATTTTGGCACCCCGGGAATCATGTTCTCCGGTTTATTGGCATAGGGAATTGCTTTACGAACCGGTATCTTACAACTGGCCGCCAATGTGGCAGCAGCGGTACTAAAACCGAGATATTTTAAGAAATCCCTGCGGGGAGCTTTTGCATCAATTAATCCTTTATCATCAAACCCTTCAAAAGGCAGCTCTTCCTGGAATTCATCCTGGGACTGCTTCTTGTAATTTTCCGGGTCATTCACCTCTCCGAAACTTTGCCAGTACTTAGCCATAATTTGAAAATTAGAGAATTATACAATTTGAAAATGTGACCTCAGTTAGATGTTTGCCTTTTACATTTCCAAATTTTCACATTTGCATATTTACAATTGAATATTAATAGTGACATTTCTGACATTCTAACCCACCGATATCCTGCACCCTTATACTGTCCATTCTTACCAGCTTCATGATGCTGTCGATCTTGAACTTCCTCTCTTTAGCAGTAAGAACAGTGTTTTTTCTGATAGCGTCCAGTTCACTTGTCTTTAAATCATTATGAAACTTCTCGTAAATGCTGTAGAATTTGTTTCCGGTACTGTCGTAGTTAAAGTCCACTTTGGTTTGCCGGTGACAGTTCACACACCAGCCCATGCTTAGTTCAGACACCTGCTTCACTTCATCCATGGCAGTTATTTCACCGTGGCAGCTCTGGCACTGTACTTTACCGGTCTTTACGTGCTGGGAGTGATTGAAATATACATGGTCGGGCAGGTTGTGGATCTTTACCCATTCGATCGGTTTGGATTTGGAGGGATTCCATGCAGCTGCATTCTTGGGGTCGAAGCCTGCATATTTATACAGTTTTTCAATCTCGGCTGTTCCGTTTACTTCGTCACCATTATCATCATAGAGCTTAGGGCCTTTTTCGTAGGTATTGATCGCTTTATGACAGTTCATACACACATTCACTGAAGGGATAGTGGCATGTTTGCTTTCTGTAACGGAGCTGTGGCAATACTGGCAATTGATCTGGTTGATACCGGCATGCACTTTATGGGAGTAATAAATAGGCTGTACCGGCTGATAGCCTTTCTGGCGGCCGAGGCCGATGGCGCCTTTGGTCACAAAATAACCACCAATGACAAAGAACACAATAGCTGCCATAGCGATATAAGCCTTGTTTTTGTAAAAAGCAACCGGATCAGGGCGGGAAATGCCCTCTGCATCATCACTCATTTTCTTCAGGTTGCTGTTCACCTGCATTAATATAAGGGCTATGATACCCAGGATGAGGGAGATAACGCCAAAGATGATGGCGTTGGAATTGCCTTTTTCAGGGACATTAGTATTGTCTGTGGTGGTTGGAGTTTTACTTTTTGCCACTACATCCTCCACATATGCAAAGATCGAAGCCACTTCTTCATCCTTAAGTTCAGGATATTGGGTCATGATTGAGCCCCCATATTCTGTTTTTAGGGCCACATAACGGGGTTCCGTACCAATTAATTTATTTACATTTCTTACCCAATTGGCGATTTTTTTTATATCACCTGAATAGTAATCGTTATCCCGAACTCCCCCCAGCATTGGGCCTGTGCTTGGTTTTAATGGATTATGGCAACTGGCACACTTTCCATTAAAAAGCGCCTTACCTGCTGCTATATCCTGTGCCGAAATATTTGCGATAGAAAAAACAAAGAATGAGAGAAAAAAAAGTGTCAGTCTTTGGCCGATTGGTTTACAGGGAATCATAGATTCAATTGATCTAAAAAAATGTGGATAAAAACCGTTAGTCAGCCGCAAAAATAAGTCAGGAACTTAACAAAAAGACAATGGCTTTAACTTTTTTTTAATCCGCTACCAGCCTGCATTTCAGCGGATTTATAAAGGTTTTGCCGGACGGGTCAATGTTGTTTGTCATAAATCAGTCAACATAGGGATAAAGTTCAACAGTTATTAAAAATAGCAACCTTCATGAATGTTTTTTCCGCACTTTTGCCGCAATGTTTGAAAAGCTGCAACAGAAATGGAAGGTGAATGGCCTTCAACTGGCCCTTATACTATGCACTTTTGCCATCGGCGGCAGCCTTACTGGTTATACGGCCCGTAAATTAATGCCTCTTCTGGGCATTGGCCCCAACTGGCTTTGGATACTCGTTTATATCCTGCTCGTTACACTTATCTGGCCTGTAGCAGTGCTCCTCATCAGCATCCCATTCGGAAAGTTCACCTTCTTTACAAGCTATCTTAAAAAAATCGGCCGCCGGATGGGTTTGGTAAAACAGGATGTCCCTGAAAAAAAGGATGCACCTGAAGAAAAGGAGTTGCCCGTAAAAAATATTGCCATTTTTGCTTCCGGTGCCGGTACCAATGCGCAAAACATTATCACCTATTTCAACAATAAACCTGAAACAGGGATCAGGGTTGCTTTACTGGTTTCCAATAATCCATTGGCAGGTGTTCTCTCCATTGCGGAAAAAGAAGATATCCCATTGTTAGTGATCAGAAAGGAAAATTTCATTTCTGGTGATGCCCACATCCTTTATTTAGAAAATTATGGTATTGACCTGATTGTGCTGGCCGGCTTTTTATGGAAAGTGCCCCCGCTGTTCATGAAAAAATATCCCGACAAGATCATCAATATTCACCCGGCATTATTACCCAAACATGGAGGCCAGGGTATGTATGGGAAAAAAGTGCATGAAGCAGTGATCAGCAATAAAGAAACCGAAAGCGGCATTACCATTCATTATGTGGATGAACAATATGACCATGGACGAGTTATATTTCAAGCTACCTGCCCGGTAGCTGCAACGGATACAGCTGCCGATCTTGCCCGCAAAGTACAGGAGCTGGAGTATAAACATTACCCGGAAGTGATTGAAAAACTACTGGCATAAAAGAAGCCGGAGCAGCCTTTCTGATCAATAAGAGAGGAACACAAGGCACACTTTAAAGAACCTTTTGCATTTTCTTTCGTTACTTGCCGGTAATTAAATCGTTTTGCCGCAACGTAACCTTTACATACCTGCATTTATTGCTTTTTTCTTGTTCCTGGGCGGTTTTTCCGCCACAGCCCAATCGTATAAGATAAGCGGGTATGTGTACGACAGTTCCCGCAACTACCCCCTGGAAGCCGTAAGTGTGCTTTCCACCTCCGGCAAAGGTGCCGTATCCAATTCAGACGGGTTTTACCAAATAGAAGTGGGCGAAAAAGATTCCATCTGGTTCAGCTACCTGGGCAAGCCCACCATCAAATTCCCGGTATTAAAGATCACCAACCCGTATGAGTTTGATATCTCTCTGCATGTAAGTGTGCCCACATTGAAGGAGGTAAAGATCAAACCCAAAAACTATAAGTTTGACTCGATACAAAACAGGAAAGACTACGCTAAGATCTTCAATTACGAAAAGCCGAAATTAAAAGTGATGACACCTCAGTATGGTGTCGGCGCCGGTTTCGACCTGGATGAGATCATCAATATGTTCCGCTTCAAACGAAACCGCAGCATTGCCTCCTTCCAGCAACGGTTACTGCTGGATGAACAGGATAAATTCATTAATCACCGTTTCAACAAAGCATTGGTTCGCCGGCTTACTTTATTGACCGGCAACGAACTGGACAGTTTTATGCAATTATACAGGCCTTCCTACATATTTACCAAAATGGCCGGCGAGTACGAATTTCAATACTATATCAAACAGGCGCTGTACCGTTTCAAACTTGGGCTCCGCCCGGAACCTGTCTTTAAAGAAGAGGAAGAAGAATAGTCCTGCTTATTTGCTCCCAAGTAAAAAAAGAAAAGTAATTTTCACTACTCTTTCTTAACCAACCTCCTTTATATGAAACGGATCAGCTTTATTGCGACTGCTTTATTGTTTTTTGTCAGCAGCAGTTTTTCGCAAACAGATTCCCTTCCTTCTTTTGTAAAAGACAGCCTGGATACGTATGTGGAACGGGCATTAAAAGAATGGCAGATACCCGGGGTTTCTGTCGCCATCGTTAAGAACGGAAAGGTGGTATATATGAAAGGGTATGGTGTAAAAGAACTGGGAACAACTGATAAAGTGGATGAGAATACCCTGTTCATGATCGGCAGCAACAGCAAGGCATTTACCGCTACCGCAATGGCCATGCTGGATGCTGACAACCCGCCTGCCGGACGGGCAGGGAAGCTGTCGCTGGATGATAAAGTACAAAAATGGCTGCCCGATTTTAAACTATACGATCCCTGGGTGGCTAAAGAAGCTAATATAAGAGACCTGCTTTGCCACCGACTTGGCTTCGAAACCTTCCAGGGAGATTTTATGTATTTCGATTCCGACCTTACTACCGCTGAAGTAAGAGAAAAAATGGGCAAGCTAAAACCGATGTACAGCTTCCGCAGCAAATGGGGTTATACCAACTCCGCTTTTATGACTGCCGGAGAGATCATTCCCAAAGTAACGGGCCAGTCATGGGCAACTTTTGTTACCGACAGAATTTTCAAGCCGCTTGGTATGAATAATAGCCTGGCTTTGTCAAAAAATATAAACCTGGCAGGTAATAAATGCACCGCTCATACGGTAGTAATGGGTGAATTGAAAAAGATCCCTTATGGAAATATTGATAACCTGGCCCCGGCAGGAAGTATTTCTTCCAGTGCCAGCGATATGAGCAAATGGGTGATGGCCCAATTGAACAATGGCAGTGTTGATGGCAAAGTAATTATTCCTGCATCAGCCATTGGACAAACAAGAACGCCACATTCTATTTTGGGCAATGGCGGACACATGTTCAACAAATCACATTTCAGCCTTTATGGACTTGGCTGGTTTTTGGAAGAATATGCCGGCAGAAAAATTGTAGCTCACACTGGTGGTGTAAATGGTTTTGTAACCAGCGTTTGTTTGATTCCCGAAGAGAAGCTTGGGATCATTGTTTTGACCAACACCGATGCTAATAATTTTTATGAAGCCCTGCGCAATGAAATTGAAGACGCTTATCTCGGCTTGCCCTACCGCAACTATAGCAAGGTGTACCGCAGTTACCAATGGGCCGATGAAGAAGAAAAAGCAAAACAATATAAGGTCATTCGTGACAGTATCGCCCTGAATCCAAAAACAGAATTGCCGCTTACTGCCTACGCAGGAGAATATATGCATGAGGTATATGGCAAGATGAATATCAAAATTGAGAACAACAAACTCATCATGCGGTTTGAACACCACAAAGGAAGATACGGAACGATGGAGCCGCTTGGTGGCAACCGCTTTTTTTGCACTTACAACGATCCGCTGTATGGTATGAAGAAATTGGAATTTACCGTGGTCAATAAAAAAGTGAAATCATTAACGGTAAAAGTGGCCGATTTTGTTGAGTTCACTACTTACGACTTTATCAAAATAAAATAATAGTGAAAAACTACCGTCTGCCTTTATTAGTAGTTCTGTTTCTTTTAAGTGCTGTAATGGGTTTGGCCCAACGGGCAAAAAAAATTCATTTCAATGCTATCCTTGTTGATACACATAATGATATTCCTACCACTGCGATAGATGGAGGGGTAAGTTTTGACCAGTCGCTAAAAACAAAAACCCATTCAGATCTGAAGCGGATGAGTGAAGGTGGCGTGGATGCGCAATTTTTTTCTATCTGGTGTGATGGCAATATGAAAGATCCTTATACCTGGGCCAACCGGGAAATTGATACAGTGCTTGCCTGGACCAACCGCAACCCCGGTAAAATGATGCAAGCTTTTACTGCTGCTGATATTCTTTCTGCTACCAAACAAAAAAAACTGGCCGTTCTATTTGGTGTGGAGGGAGGCCACATGATGGAGAACAGTTTAGACAAACTGGATGCTTTATACAAACGTGGCGTTCGTTATATGACCATCACCTGGAATAATTCAACTAGCTGGGCCACTTCAGCATTGGACGAGGCCTCCCCAAACCCCTCCGAAGGAGGGGCTTTAAACTCCGAAGGGAAAAAGGGTCTTACTGATTTTGGAAAACAGATAATAAAAAGAATGAATGAACTGGGTATGTTAGTTGATCTGTCTCATGTGGGCGAACAAACATTCTGGGATGCCATTGCCATAACAACAAAGCCGGTACTGGTCTCTCATAGTTGTGTCTATGCTCTCTGCGGCCATCGCAGGAATTTAAAAGATGAACAAATAAAAGCAGTCGCTAAAAATGGCGGCGTTATCCATCTTAATTTTTACAGCGGCTTTCTTGATCCGGCGTTTGAAGCAAGAAGCGATGCGTTTACATTGAAGCATAAAATGGAAATGGATTCGATGCTGAAAATAAATCCGGAACCCTACTTCATGCAGGTGTACCTGTTCAACAAATACCCGGACGAAGTGAAAAGTTTGCGGCCGCCCTTATCCTTGCTGCTCGATCATTTGGATTATATCGTTAAACTGGTGGGTGTGGACCATGTGGGCCTGGGCAGCGATTTTGATGGCGTTAATTCTTTACCTGCCGGCCTTGATGGCGTGGAAGATTTTCCAAAGATCACAGAGGAGCTGGTGAAAAGAGGTTATACTAAAAAAGAGATACGGAAGATATTGGGAGGAAACTTCTTGCGGGTGTTTACTGCAAATGAGAATTAAAAATACTTATTATGGAAGCATCTACTCAACTCCAAAAACCGTTAAATCAAAAACGGATTGAGATCGTTGATCTGCTCCGCGGATTGGTAATGATCATTATGGCCCTGGACCATACCCGTGATTATTTTCATAGAGAAGCGTTCACCGGTGATCCGCTTGACCCGGTCACCACCACTCCCTTTTTATATTTCACCCGGTGGATCACTCACTTCTGTGCGCCCACTTTTGTTTTTCTTTCGGGCATTTCTATCTGGCTGCAAAGCCAGCGCAAAACAAAAAAAGAGCTCAGTCTTTTTTTGATCACCCGTGGTCTGTGGCTGGTGCTGATAGAGATCACGGTCATGAGTTTTGGCATTAGTGGCGACATTCATTTAAGTGCCATTTTTTTACAAACCATCTGGTCCATTGGTATCAGTATGATCATACTTGGTCTTTTTATCTGGTTGCCATTCCGGGTGGTGCTTGCAGCGGGGCTGCTGATCGTGCTGGGGCATAATGCGCTGGACTTTGCCGAACAAGACCGGCAGGGGCAGGTGCCTTTATGGTGGAGTTTTCTTCACCGGCCAACTTTTATTCAGCTTGGTGGCGGTCATACTCTCGGTGTACTGTACCCATTTCTTCCATGGGCAGGATTGACGATGCTTGGCTATTGTTGCGGAAGGCTATTTACCACTATTCAGCCCCCGCAGCGAAACAGGACATTGCTATGGATGGGTATTGGTGCCTTATTGTTGTTCATTGTTTTAAGGGTCATCGATGTTTATGGCGATCCGCTTCACTGGAGCGAACAAAAGAATGGCTTGTTCACTTTCCTGTCGTTTATGAATGTGCAAAAATATCCGCCGTCATTATTGTTCATGTGCGCTACTGTAGGCGGCGCCCTTATCTTCATGGGGCTGGTAAAAAATACCGGAACCCGGCTGGCAAAGATCATTTCAGTGTACGGGCGGGTACCTTTCTTTTACTACATCATCCATTTTTATTTGCTCAATCTTTTACACATCATTTTTTTTGTGGCAAGAGGGCATTCCTTTTCCGAAGGAGCAAAAGGTCTTCCCGGCTTTCCTTTCAAATTTGCCATTCCCGGAGAAGGGTATGATCTATGGGTGGTATATCTCGTCTGGATCGCCGTTGTGGTTTCATTGTATCCGCTATGCAAATGGTACGACATGTACAAAACCAATCATAAAGAAAAGTGGTGGCTGAGTTATTTGTAAAATAAGGGATGGCAATCTGTGACGAATAAATTGCGGCACAATAACTAACTTAGAACCACTGCTAATAAAAATTATATGGAACAAACAACACTCGGCATCGGCACCCGTTTGCAACACACTCACCATGGGCCCGGTGTGATAGTAGGCATCAAATATGCCACTTATATTATTTCCTTTATCAATACGGGTATTAAAGAAATAGACAAGACAGATGATAAACTGGATGATATCATCCCGGAGAATGTGAGTGCAGAAATAGAAACCACCAGTGAGGTGGAAAGATCTTTACTTAAAATACTGCGGCTCTGGGGCGGCATCACCGAACATGTACCGCTGGGTGATAAATGGATAAAAGGAATGATGCTGCTGCAACCGGCAGATAAAAGTTTAAAGCCCAAAGAGATCCCTATTGACGACTTCTTTCATAAGATAGTGATGCTGCGGGACAGGCTGCGGGTGCTGGAGCAAAACATCAACAGTAATAAAACGCTGAGCGATGAAGAAAAAGTAAATATCCAGCAATACATCACCCGCTGCTATGGCTCGCTTACCACTTTCAATGTCTTGTTTAAGAACAAAGAGCATTGGTTCGTGGGTGAAAAAGGAAGTAAAGAAGATTAAAAAGGGGGCAACGCAATTGCATTACCCCTTAACTATTAACCTTCAACCTTTAAACACTCGTTAATTATTTATGGCTGCTTTTTCGGGCAGGTGTTCAATCCAACCAGTGTATATAGCGGACAAAAGCTAACCAGGCTGGTGAGTACAAACACACCTCCCAGTATCACAAGGATCAGGCCCAGCGTTCCGGTAACGGTGCCGCTGAAATAGAGATAAGCAAATACAGCCGCTATTAATACCCGGATGATACGGTCTGCGTTTCCCATGTTTGGTTTCATACATAATAATTTTACTGATCAAAATAGTTTTACTGCCAAAACGATACCGGCAACAAGCGCCAGGCAAATAATACAAACCATCAACAGCCTGAACCATTTGCTTTTCATATTCCCGGCTTATTTCGTAAAACTATCACCTGCCATTTTTATGGTCGGTGACATCTGTCACGTTTTGGGATGATTTACACCCTCAGTTCCATTTTACTAACACGGTGATGGCAGGGGCCACAGCAAGGAATGGCCATATATACCCTTTAAAGTGAATAATTTGTACCTTACCCACATGAAAAGACTACTGTTATTGTTGCTGCTTCCATTGCAAATAATAGCGCAACAATCAGCCACCGATATTTCCCGCTGGGAAAAACAGGCACAGCAGGTAACCATCATCCGTGACAACTGGGGCATTCCTCATATTTATGGCAAAACGGATGCAGATGCTGTCTTTGGTCTTCTGTATGCCCAATGTGAAGATGATTTCAAACGGGTGGAGATGAATTATAT
>JBEBIF010000343.1:0-3912 GCA_040080515.1 Chitinophagaceae bacterium
GATAACCGGCCGTTAAATTTTAATGAGTTTGAAACTCTGCTCAATCAAACTGTTTTTGTTTCGGCAACACCGGGTAATTATGAACTGGAAAAATGCGGAGGCTTTGTAGTGGAGCAGGTGGTGCGCCCAACAGGATTATTAGATCCTCCCATCGAGATCCGGCCCAGCGTCAATCAAATTGATGACCTGCTGGATGAAATAGATAAAAGAATAACCAAGGGTGACCGGGTGCTGGTAACGACACTTACCAAACGGATGGCCGAAGAAATGGATAAATACCTGCACCGCATCAATATCAAATCCAAATACATTCACAGCGAGGTGGACACATTGGAAAGGGTGGAAATTCTCCGTGAGTTACGATTAGGAGTGATTGATGTATTAGTAGGAGTGAACCTGCTGCGGGAAGGATTGGACCTGCCCGAAGTTTCCTTAGTTGCTATCCTCGATGCAGATAAAGAAGGTTTTCTGCGAAATGAAAAATCGCTGACTCAAACAGCTGGCCGTGCTGCCCGCAATGTAGATGGCCTGGTTATCTTTTATGCAGACAAGATGACGGAGAGCATGCAAAAAACCATTGACGAAACAACCCGGCGCAGGGAAAAACAGGTGGCCTGGAATATTAAATATGGCATTACCCCAACCACCATCATTAAATCTACCAAAGATGTATTTGCACAAACATCGGTTTTGGATATAAAAGGCTTTGATGAAAAGAATCCATATGCCATTGCCAACGAACAGGGCATTGTAACCCTGGCAGCAGAAGACCAGGAAGAGTATAAAACCATTCCCCAGGCGGAAAAGGCCCTTTCTAAAATAAAAAAGGAGATGGAGAAAGCGGCAAGGGACCTCGATTTTATGGAAGCCGCAAGACTAAGAGATGAGATGTTTATCCTGCAGAAACAACTGGAAGACATGAAGAAATAAGCCGTACCAGGCACCCCTGTCGTAATTTTACGATTCCATCCAAAGTATTTGTTCCTGACTTTTTCAAATAGACTCATCTGGCCTTGCAGGGCGGAGCAGACCGTTATATCTTAGCAGTGAAAACCGAGAGTAATCCAATATTTGTAAAACCACAAAATCCAGTAAGTATGAAAAGACGTGTCCGTAAAATCGCAAACTTCTTTGCGTTCAACCTGCTGTTCTTCGCTTTATACCTGAACTTTATTCACAAAGACAAAACAGCTATTATAATTCCAACAGCCCAGCAAACAACTGAAGCCTTTAGTGGTACGGTATTGGTGGATAATAATGGACAGGCTGACAAAAAGGAAGCAACAGTGGTAGCTACTCAGCCAGCGGCTGAAAAAAGCGCCCCGCTAAGATTGTCTATTAACTAATTGAGCAAAGCAGCGTTAATAAAACAGTACCCCGTCTCACCCATGGTGAAGCCGGGGTTTCTGCGTTTATAGATAGAATGAACTGAAGCCTTTTTCACCTTCTTTACTACCTGTCATAGCCTGCAAAAGCAGGAATCGAAGTTCGGACAGGCTTCTTACCTTAGAGGCATGGAAAAGAAAGTCTTTCTTCTTGATGCCTTTGCCCTTGTTTTCAGGGCCTATTATGCCCTTATCCGCAGTCCCAGGATCACATCTAAAGGGAAAAATACCAATGCCCAGTTTGGCTTTACCAATGCCCTGGTGGAGCTGATCACCAAACAAAAGCCTTCACATATGGCGGTTTGTTTTGACACCTCGGCACCTACGGAGCGGCACACCGATTTTGCCGACTATAAAGCCAACCGGCAGGAAACCCCCGAAGACATCAGCGCTGCAGTTCCTGATATCAAAAAGATCATTGAGGCATTTAATATTCCGGTGATCGCCATCGATGGATATGAGGCCGATGATGTGATCGGTACGCTGAGCAAGCTGGGTGAAAAAGCCGGCTATGAAGTGTATATGGTCACTCCGGATAAAGATTACGGTCAGCTGGTTTCCAAAAAAATTAAAATTTATAAACCTGCCTACCAGGGCAATGAGGTGGAAATAATGGGCCCTGAAGAAATCTGCGCTAAGTGGAATATAAAAGAAGTAAGCCAGGTAATAGATATGCTGGGCATGATGGGTGATGCAGTGGACAATATCCCCGGCATACCGGGAGTGGGTGAAAAAACTGCCGCTAAATTCCTGGCGGAGTACGGATCATTGGAAAACACACTGGCCAATGCCGATAAGATAAAAGGCGCCATGGGAGAAAAAGTGAAGAAGGGTAAAGAAATGGCGATCCTTTCTAAAAAGTTAGCCACCATCATCACCAATGTGCCGGTGGAATTTCATGAAGAAGATTTTAAACTGAAAGAATGGAATAAAGAAAAGCTGAAAGAGATCTTTGCTGAACTGGAATTCAGAACGCTGGGCAAACGTTTATTGGGTGAAGATTTTTCCGTAGCCACTTCATCCAAAGGAGTGGTGGAAAAAGAGATCCCGCAGGGTGTGCAAACGGACCTGTTTGGTAATATCATAGAAAGTACAAAGTCAGATGCCGGAAATCAGAAAGAAGACTCCGAAAGCTCAGAGCTTTCAGAGGGAGGCAAGGTCGATAAAAACATCAACAACACTCCTCATAAGTATGAAGCAATAGAGGGAGATGCCGCTATAAAAAAACTTGTAGCTGAATTAAAGAAACATACAGAGATCTGTTTTGATACCGAAACAACCGGCATTGATGCGAATGATGCCGAACTGGTGGGATTGAGTTTTGCAGTAAAACCCGGTGAAGCCTGGTATGTTCCCTGTCCGGCTGATCAAAAAAGAACAAAAGAAATCCTGGCACTTTTCGAACCCTTGTTTTCCGATAAAAAGAAAACATGGATCGGGCAAAACATCAAGTACGACCTGCTGGTATCGAAATGGTACGGGGTGGAGCTGGCAGGAAAATTATTTGATACCATGCTGGCGCATTATGTTATTGAACCCGACGGAAAAAGAAGCATGGATATATTAAGTGAACGATTCCTTGGTTATGAACCCGTACATATTGAAGAACTGATAGGAAAAAAAGGAGCCAGGGGGGCCGGTGCTAAGGCACAGGGAAGCATGAGAGACGTGGAAATAGAAAAAATAAAAGAATATGCCGGTGAGGATGCAGACATCACCTTACAATTGAAAAACATATTTGTACCACAGTTAAAAGAAAAAGAAGTAGAAAAGGTTTTTAATGAAGTAGAAACACCCCTGGTGAAAGTGCTGGTGGATATGGAGTTTGAAGGAATAAAGATTGATGTTGATTTTTTAGCCGACTACTCCAAACAATTAGAGAAGGATGCTAAGAAAGCAGAAGAAAGTGTGTACAAACAAGCTGGCGTTCGTTTCAACCTCGCCTCACCCAAGCAATTAGGAGAAGTATTGTTTGATAAATTAAAACTGGACCCTTCCGCCAAAAAGACAAAAACAGGGCAATATCAAACGGGCGAAGATGTGCTGCTGAAGCTGGCAGTAAAAGGGCACCAGATAGTGGATGATATCCTGGCCTTCCGGGAGCTGACCAAATTAAAATCCACCTATGTTGATTCGCTGCCATTGCTTATCAATAAAAAAACAGGACGGGTACATACCACATACGGCCAAGCAGTGGCCGTAACTGGCAGGCTGGCCAGTAATAACCCTAACCTGCAAAACATACCTGTACGAACAGAGAGAGGCAAAGAGATCCGGAAAGCCTTTATACCAAGAGATAATAAACACATTTTATTGTCTGCCGACTATTCCCAGATCGAATTAAGAATTGTGGCAGCCATCAGCGGGGATAAAAATATGTGCAAGGCCTTCCGGGATGGTACAGATATTCATACTGCTACCGCAGCAAGAGTATATAATATCTCCGAAAAAGATGTGACCAAAGAACTGCGCTATAAGGCCAAGAGTGTGAATTTTGGTATCATCTACGGTCAGGGTGCCTTTGGAC
>JBEBIF010000344.1:0-3909 GCA_040080515.1 Chitinophagaceae bacterium
CTTTTTTATTGCCCTTTCTAAACGGCAGCAAGCTATTTTCACTCCGGAACTTTGTACTACAGCTAACTATCCGCCGCGGCGGAGTCGATCCCTCCCCCTCAGCTTTTCTCATGTACTTGTTTAGGCCTTCGCTTTTGCGGAGGCTTTTTTGTTAATGGTGAACCAATTAAAAGAATTTTTCCTTACAAGTCGTTGAACAGTACTCACACTTGAAAGAATGCTTTATTTTACCAATATCGCTGTACTTTTAACCCGCCCAAAGGGGCTGAACCAATTATTATGAAAAAGATCACCACCATTTCCGCTTTCCTGTTTTGCACCATCATTTCCTTTGCACAAAGAGATAAAGTGTACTCTTCATTAGAAGAAGCACTGAAAACCCCGGCTGATGTTTTTGTACTATCATTAAGTAATAAGAAGCTGTCTGCACTTCCTTCTGCAGTCACCCAGTTTACCAACCTGACTTCGCTGGACCTATCCGGCAATAAACTAACCGAGTTACCGGAGTCCATCACCCTGCTTACCAACCTGACCGAGCTCGACCTCAGTGATAATAAATTCAACACATTACCAGAGATCGTTACCCACCTTGCCAATTTAACAGAGCTGGATTTTAGCAGTAATAATTGTTCTGTATTGCCCTCAGCTCTTTCCCGGCTCAGCAACCTGAGAATATTATACTTGAACAATAATAAATTTAAAAGCCTCCCGGATGCTATTTTAAACTTGCGCTTGCTAAACGAGTTATACCTGTATGGTAATTTGCTCAACTCTATCCCGGAAGGTATCGGCAAGCTGACCAATCTTACAGAATTGGGATTGGGTGGTAATATGCTGTTCACTCTTCCTGAAAGTTTGGGACTACTTATTAATCTGCAGTATCTCGCCTTGCCCTATAACCAATTTATGACAGCTCCGGAAATAATTACCCGGCTGCCTAAACTTGAAGTGCTAGACCTGAACAAAAATAAGCTCAGAAGCCTGCCAGAAACCACCGGCAAGCTGACAATGCTGAAAGAATTATATGTAGAAGGAAATAAGCTTGCCGCATTGCCGGAAAGCATTACATCACTATCACAGCTTGTCATTATTAACGTACGGGATAACCCTTCACTAAAGCTATCCGCTGGCCTTAAGAATTTTATTGAAGACAAAAAGATATAAATAAAGCTGCTGTTTTAGCAACACTGCCAGCAATTACGGAAGAAGCACCTCAACTCATTAAGTATCTGTTCTGTCAAATTCCCACGGGAGTATTTTGCAAGCACTTAATTTTGCTGTAAATCTCTGAGCATGACAAAAGCAATACTCCCCGTATTCCTGCTACTTTCGCTATGGACAGCAGCACAGGACGGAACCGTAAAAGCATTACAAGCCGAAAGCGGAAAATCTATTAAGAAAGATGCGGCAGACACTTCCAGAAAAACCTGGAAAAAAGGTGGTCTGTATAATCTTAATATTGCACAAGCCTCCTTAAGTAACTGGGCAGCCGGTGGCGATGATTTTTCACTGGCAATAAACTCTCTGCTCAGTGTGTATGCCTTTTACCAAAAAGACAAGCATAGCTGGGACAACACTTTCGACTTTACACTCGGCTATGTGAACACCACCAGCCTGGGCAACCGTAAAAATGATGACCGTTTTGATCTGTTATCAAAATATGGATATGCATTAAAGCCCAAACTAAACCTGGCTGGGCTGGTGAACCTCCGCTCGCAGTTTTTTCAGGGATACTCTTACTCTGAAAATGTAAAAACATTGTCGTCCAATTTTATGGCACCGGGCTACTTACTGGTAAGTGCTGGTTTGGATTTTAAACCCGCTAAAAATCTTTCTATATATGTTTCACCCATCACTGCCCGTTGGGTGATTGTAATAGATACAGCATTGTCCAACAAAGGTGCTTATGGTGTAACGCCCGGGAAAAAGTCGAACCTGGAGATTGGGGCCTTTGCCACCATTGGCTATCAGAAAGACATCAGCAAGAATATCACCTACAAAACAAGACTTGACCTGTTTTCTAACTATAGAAGAAATCCGAAGAATGTTGATCTGTTCATGTCAAACATCCTGAATGTAAAATTATCAAAAGTACTCGCTGCCACATGGGCTGTCGATCTTATTTATGATGACGATGTCCGGCTTTTTGGAATCAATAAGAACCGGCCGGCACTGCAGGTAAAATCTGCAGTAGGTATCGGCCTGCTGGTTAAGTTTTAATGCCATCATGTTTCCACAATGCAGTATTCATTCTGCTTTTAGAAACAGGGTAATTTTTAACCAGCTTATCTTTGCCAGCCATGGGCCAAAAAAAACTAATACGGTTTGCTGAGATAGAAACCTTTCAAAATGTATTACAGTTTCCAAAAGATACTGCCGGAAAGTGGAATGCCTTTTTTAATAATACTAATCCTGTCACCCTTGAGCTGGCCTGTGGCAAAGGTGAGTATGCAGTCGGGCTGGGCCAGTTGCATCCCGACAGGAATTTTATCGGTATTGATCTGAAAGGGAACCGCATATGGGTTGGCGCTAAAAAGGCATTGCAGCAAGAGCTGACCAATGTGGCCTTCATCCGTAGTCAAATAGACCAGGTGGCCACCTACTTCGCGGCTGGAGAAGTTGCTGAAATATGGATCACTTTCCCCGACCCCCAGTTACGTTTATCAAAAGCAAAAAAGAGACTGACCCATCCGAAATTTTTACGGTTATACAAACAATTCCTTGTTCCCGGTGGTTTAATACACCTGAAGACAGACAGTCCCGACCTGTATCACTTTACGAAACTCGTAATTGAATCATATCACTGCACATTGCATACCGACTGTAATGATGTGTATCAGCAAGAGCTTATCCCGGATGAGTTGAAAATAAAAACACATTACGAATCGCTGGATATTGCGGGCAGCAACCGGGTGCATTATCTGTGTTTTTCCCTGCCGGCAGAAATGGGAGGCAAAGAAAAAGATGCCGAATTAAAAGATAAATTACAGATCCATGAAGGAACTGATTGAAGGAACCGACTACTACATTAATGAAGAGGGTTATGTAGTGCTGACAGCGAAGTATCATTTAGAAAAAGGCTATTGCTGCGGAAACGGCTGCAAGCATTGTCCTTACTTGTATGAAAATGTACCAGAGCCCCGGCGAAGTGCATTGCTAAACATTGAAGAAAACTCCCGCCACTAAAAGGTTAGCCACGGATTACGCGGATTAACACAGATTGATTCCAGCGGAATTATATACCCCGCAAAAACACCAGGCCTCAACCGTAGTCTTTGCGCCTTCGTGGCTTGGCGAGATGTTATTTGTATTTATCTGTGTTAATCCGTGGCTAAAACTATTCTATGGTTATCATTATCTTTATTCCATGCCTAAAAAGCCAGCCTCAGAAAAATTAAAAACACTTAAACCTTCGGGAAAAAGGGAGGAAAATTTTTTTGAACTCGTATTTGAAGTGGCCCGGCAAATTCCAAAAGGGCGGGTAACCTCTTATGGCGCCATTGCATCTTGCCTGGGTACCAAATCATCTGCACGAATGGTAGGCTGGGCCATGAATGGTGCCGGAAGGATAAAACCAAAAGTGCCCGCACACCGGGTGGTAAACCGCAATGGCATGCTTACGGGGAAAGCCCATTTTTCCCCGCCCGGCCTGATGGAACAATTATTAAAAAAAGAAGGCGTGAAGGTTAAAAATGACCAGGTTACAAACTTTGTCGAACTGTTTTGGGATCCAGCCAAAGAGTTGGGCTTTTAATACTGTTTTTTACCTTTACCTCTTAACAAATACATTTTGAAATATGTCCGCTGACTCTCCCCTTAACCCGCTTACAGAACGACAGCAAAATCTTTGCAGCTATAGTGGTGTTTTTGGAGTCATGCTCACCGTTACCTGCCTGATACAACACTTCG
>JBEBIF010000345.1:0-3909 GCA_040080515.1 Chitinophagaceae bacterium
GTCAAGAAATCAGGCTGTGGCCAATTCTTCTTCTTTTGTTTTTACAAAAAAGGTTTCATCCTGCACTACGGTGATAAAGCATTTCTCCGATACTTTACCAAATTCCTTTTCATCCCGCATGGCAATGATGGATTCTTTGTTCGGTTCTTCTTTGGTTCTTACCAGGTCTGGAAAATGTTTGCCCAAAAGTTGTGTCACTGCTTCCCAGGTAAATCCTTTCTTTTTCTCCAGCTTTGGAGGGTTGGTGCGGAAACCGATAGTGCCATGCACCAGGTCGTAGCTTTTACCATCCCAATCAGGGCAGGTTTTTTTCGCATACACTTCCAGCACTTCCATTGGCTCTGCTTTTTCTTTGCTGAGTGCCTCCACCTGGTTGCGCCACTTTTCATCAATGCGCTGCTTCTCCAGCTCCACATTGGATTCAATTTTCTTTAACTGGCTGTTTACTTTAGCCACCACTGCCATCGCAGTTTCAGCATCTTCTCTTGTGGCGTTGCTGATTACCTTTTTCGCTTCTCTTGCCATGATTATTGTTTTTTATTATTTAAAAATGTGGGTTTCTTCGGTGCTGCCGTTGCATGTGGTATCTGCCTGCGGCATTTCATTTCCTTATTGTAGTCACGAATGGCAAACAGGTACACAAATATTTTAGTTAGCACCAGCCAACCGGCTACTATGATGATGAATGCTAATTCTGCTCTCATGCTGAATATTTTTGGTGAATGGAAATATTGATCTGGTGAACCAGGTTGATGGTGAACACTTCTTCGCCGGTCATATCGAAGCTGCTGAGAAACATATAAAAAGCGCAGGCTTCATCATCTTCCATACTGATGCTGTACTTCTTTTTTACTTCAATCGCTTTGTTGTAAAACTTTCTATACAGCCGGAACAACACGCCGTGCAGCACACGGGCCTGTATGCCTTTTGGCAATATGCCAATGCAGATGCGTTGCAGCAGGCTGTGCAGTGTTTTGAACTCGGCGTATGTTAGTTTCAGCTTCATGCAGCGTTGGTAATTTGCAGTAACTGTGTTTCGATTTGTTTTAACGGCACGATGTATAAGTCGTCCTGTACATCCAGGCTATCATTCATGCTCACAATACCGTGAGATACGGTGCTGCGATCCCGGTTTATCAATTTGCCTACTTCCGTATCACTAAGACCGCAGTAGTAAGTGGTAAGCCACATAACAATTCTCCTGGGCACCACATACCGCTGCTCATGCGACTTGCTTACCAGCTCACCATACGTTACTCCGCACACTGCCAGCACCTGCTGAATGATAAGCTGCGGGTTCATGTGGTTCACCTTTATTTTGTACAGAAGGTTTACGGGCCTGCCTATCTCAGTAGTTATCTTTTGTTCAGCTTCAGCCATTATTTCTTTTACCCGCTGCTTTTGCTGTTGGATGATTGTACTCATGCTGCTACCTCCTTGTGTTTTCTGATTTGCGAATCGGTTAGTCTGCCTATCATTTCTGCATAGCTTTCTTCCAGCACCTGGCCGTTGAGATACACAGCGGTGAGAAGTGCCCGTGGATCATGCTGCTCCCGATACACTTCTATCCGTGCATCCTGACCTTCATCCCAACCATAGCATTGGTCAATGAATTGCATGTCTCTTTTTTCCCAATGGCTGCGCCACCAATTCCAGAATATTGGCGACTTCATTATCTGCGTTTGTATCTGCGGATAAGAAGGGATGAAGCCGGACAAGTAGGCTTCGGCAACGGCATACACATATTCGTTATGCTGCTCCTGGTTCCAGCCGATAAGCCGGAGCACTTCTTTGATGATGTTGTTGTCTGTTGTATTATTCATAAAGTTGGTTTTAACGTATTCGGATAAACAAGTTTTTTTCTGCGCCGCTTCCGGGCAACATGCACACCTGGTCGCCTGTTTTAAAACTATCTACCGGCCCACGGTATAGCTGCCATTTCCACCGGGCATAAGCATGTGTGGTATTCACTTTTACAATGGTCATATACTTTGGCTGCGCTGTGCCATGCTTTACCGGGCTGCAACTGAGCAGGCAGATAACAAGCATAAGCAGGATGGTTAGTATTAGTTTCATTTGTGTTTAGGTATTTTGTGAAAGAGGCGAAAGGCCGCTTCTGTCGGTTCTATATTCTTTTTACTACAATGCACCAGAAAGGGGTGCAGGTAGTCGTGTAGCTCTCCGTAGTTGTCGCAGAGTTGAATAAGCAAGTCCTGCACATCTGGCTGGTCGGGTATGTATGCTTCAAAGAAAGGCTTCATGTCCTTTACCTTGTTGAATGGAGTGATGAACCTGGTGCCTGCTTTGAAGCGGCGGCGCAGCTGTGGTATGGATTGGCTTTGTGATTTTTTATTAAGCTGGCCTATCAGCTGGATGGTTCCTATCAGTACGATGCTGCAATTCTCTATTACCGCATCATACAATTCTTTTGAAAATTTCAATACAGGTATCCGTGCATTTTCTGATTCGTCCAGGATGATGACAGGGCTTCTGCCTTCGCTGCCCAATTCATTCAGCTTATCAGAAATCCGGCGCAATGCCAGGCATTTAAAGTTTTTAGTACCGATGCTGTACGGAGGAATACCGAGAGCCGTGCAGATTTCATTCAGCAGCATGATCAGGTTGTAACTGTCACCCAATGTGAATACAAATACATTGACTGGCTTTTTTGTGGTGAATGCTTTGATGGCATTACTTTTTCCCAGGCCCGTATCTGCGATGAGCATTAATGCTTTTGGTTCTTCCTTCGCATCGGCGAGTTCGCTGATGATCTCTTTAAATTGGATGGTTGGAAAATTTTGCCATCCGTTGTACTTTTTGTTTGACATAACAGTTGAGGTTTTATGGATTTATAAATAAGCGTTGAAATCATTGTTTTGGTCAAGGTGTCTTTCGTAGTCCTGGTTGAAATTTTCCAGCATCTTTTGTTCGGCCACATTCTTCAATTCCTTTATCAGCACACCGCCTTGCAGCATGGCCTCGGCATTGTAGTGGCTGGTGTCAGCAATAGCTTTGCGTTTATCAGATGCGGCGGTTACTCTTTTCACCTGGTCTGTTTTTTCTTCCAGTATTGCATTCAGAAAAGTGCGGCTGCCCGTGTAATGGTCGTGTATGGCACGGGGTGTCAGTTGTGCGGTGTTAGCAACAAAGCGTATATCATCATGGTTGGTGCAGAGCACCCGGCTCATATCATAAGGGTCATAGATCACTTCCACCGTGGCACCCCGCAGCTTTTCATACATCCATGCTTCGGGCAGGTCATAACTGTACTGTGCATTTTTTATTTGTGGTTCCACACCACGGTTGGTAATGCGGATGCCGTCTTTATGTTTTGGTTTGTGAGTGATGCCGAAGCAAAGAAGCATTTGCTCATCGCTGATGGGCCTCCTGTCATCTGCATGGGTATTGTTCCAGCGTTCCAGCCATTGTATTTCTTTGCTTTGCGCCTTCATGTCTTCCCGTTTGAAGTCCGGCATATTGCGCATCAGGTGAAAGAAGTTTTCAATAAGGAGTTCCGCTTCATTGCCAATCATGGGGCGGGTCTTGTGGTCAAGACTGTATTTTAGCATGTCCGGATTTACTCCACGGAATTTTGCGGTCATATTATTACCACTCCAGTTGTCCTGGCTCACTAATTTTTGTGACCGTTTGAAATGTGGTTTTCTAAAAAGCTGCTCAATGTATCCTCTGTGCTTATTACCGGTTGCTGCTGGTATTGTAGTTGCAATTTTTTCATAGAAAGGTGTAAGGCTCTTGCTTCTCCACTTGTCCGTTTTTATTTCAAACGGCAGGTGCCAGCCACCGGTTAGCCTTCTTACATTATACATCGCATCCAGGTAAGCATGATACACCTGTTCTGTTACCGGGTTCTGCGACATGATGTATGATTTGCCAAGAACATAATCCACA
>JBEBIF010000346.1:0-3892 GCA_040080515.1 Chitinophagaceae bacterium
TTGTCCGGCATTACCGGCTGGTACCGCTTGTGGCTGACCAATATTATTTAACCTTGCCTGGGTGGAATCAAATTTGAATTTGAGGACCAGCCGGGCTTCTGTCGTTCCCGGATCATTGCTTTCTTTCTGGCAATTGGTGAATGAGATAATAAAGCCTGCGACGAAAAGCAGGAGGCGGGTGGTGTTGGTAAGCATCAGCAATTTTTTTTGTTTAACGGGAAAAAGGGTTTAAAAATTGCTTTTTATTTTACCAAAGAGGGGCGGCACAAGCAGTTTGGGAGTAACTTTGGGCAAATTTTTACAACATAATGAGACCTGTTGCTTACTCCTTCCTGCTGCTTATTTTATTTCAATCTTGCTCCCCCAATAACATCAAAGAAGATAAGAGCCTGAAAAAATATTTTGATGAAAATAAAGTGGAAGGCTGTTTTGCATTGATGGATAATGCATCCGGCAAGTTCACCGTACATAATTTTAACCGCTACAAAGACAGCAGTTTTTTACCGGCCTCCACTTTTAAGATCATCAATTCATTGATCGGTTTGCAAACCGGGAAGATTGTGAACGACAGTATGGTCATCAAATGGGATGGAGTGAAACGCCGGGTGGATGAATGGAATCAGGACCTGACCATGTATGCGGCCTTCCGGGTTTCTTCTGTTTACTATTACCAGGAAGTGGCGCGGCGGATAGGAAAGGATACTATGCAATACTGGCTCGACAGCCTGAAGTATGGAGCCAAAAATGATACTTCGTTATTTAAAATAACTTCCGCCGTTGATTCGTTCTGGCTGGATAATACGCTGAAGATAACACCGGACCAGGAACTGGGGGTAGTGAAGCAATTATATTTTGACCAGTTTCCTTTTTTCAAAAGCTACCAGGAAACGGTGAAAAGGGCCATGCTGTTTGAAAATACAACCAACTACCGGCTGGGTTATAAAACGGGGTGGGGCTTTAAGGAAAATGGAAATGCCCTTGGCTGGATAGTGGGATGGATAGAAGAAAACAAGCACCCGTATTTTTTTGTATTGAATATAGAATCACCAGATAAGGATTTTGATATGCGGACGGTACGGATGAAAATGCTGAAAGACATATTGGGACAACTGGGTTTCCTCAAAGGAGAGATGTAATACTTAATGTGATAAATGTGGGAATTAGGAAGTGTGAAAATGAAATACACTCATTAATTATCAACTTAATGGTGGTTGGTTTGATTTTTGTTTTCCTGTATTAGCTAATTTTCACATTCACACATTTTCAAATTTCCACATTGCCCTTCCAGTTTCAATATAAAGAATTCGTCTGGCTCTTCCTGGCATTAGCAGTGCTGGTGTTGCTTTTTTTAGGTTTGCTCCGCTGGAAAAGAAAAGTGAGTAAAAGGATCGGTGATGTAAAACTGGTGAAACTTCTTATCAGTGATTATTCTTCTAAATTATTTACCTCAAAATTTATTTTCTTCTCGGCCGCATTTGTGCTTGGTATCGCTGCTGTCATGAATCCCCGCAAACCGGGTGATGCCAGCAGTGTCACCCGGCAAGGTATTGATGTGGCCATTGCCATTGATGTAAGCAAGAGTATGCTGGCTGCCGACCTTGCCCCTAACCGGCTGGAACGGGCCAAGCAGTTTGTCAGCAAACTGATGAATGAAATGCCGAATGACAGGATCGCCCTGGTATTGTTTGCAGGAAAAGCCTATTTACAGATGCCGCTGACAGTAGATCACGGTGCGGCCCGGATGTTTATAAGCACCGCCAGCCCTGATGCAGTGCCACAACAGGGAACAGTGATAACCGATGCGCTGACGATGAGTGCCAAAGTATTTGACAGTAAAGAAAAAAGATATAAAACGATCATACTCATTTCTGATGGAGAGGACCATGATGAGAATGCTGTAAAAACAGCCGGTGAACTGGCAGAGCAGGGGGTGATGATCAATACTGTAGGTATTGGATCGCCGGAAGGTGCGGAGATCATCGATCCAGCAACAGGGGCCGCCAAAAAAGATGAAGCAGGTAATATCGTTATTTCAAAGCTGAATGAGCAAACGTTGCAGGAAATTGCCAAAGAGACCAATGGTATCTATATCCGCCTGCAAAGCAGTGATGCAGCGATACCGGTACTGATCAATCAGTTGTCGCAGATCGATAAGAAAGCTTTTAGCGATGTATCACAAATAAATTTCCGGACTTTTTATTTTTGGTTTGCCGGCCTCATGCTGCTTTTATTGATAGTGGAAATTTTTATTTCAGAGACTAAAAAGAAAAAAGCATGAAGTGGCTATTGACCATACTGGTGCTGATGGTCAGTTTTGCCGCACTGTCACAGCAGGCGGAAAAATTTATACAGCAGGGAAATGAATTTTACCGGCAGCAGCAATTTGAAAAAGCAGCTACTGAGTATAGTAAAGCAATAAAAGAAGACCCGGATAATGCTACCGCAAAATTGAACCTGGCGAATTCTTTACAAAAGCAGGGGAAAGAAGATGAGGCAGTACAATTATTTTCGGAGGTGGCTGTAACTGCAACTGATGCAGATCTAAAAGCGAAAGCATACTATAATAAAGGTGCAGTACTCAGCAAACAAAAAAAGCTGGAGGAAAGTATTGAAGCCTATAAAAGTGCCTTGCGCATTGACCCCTCAGATAATGAAGCCCGGGAGAACCTGCAAAAAGCCCTGCTGGAATTAAAAAAGAAAGACCCGCCCAAAAAGAAAGATGATCAGCAAAAGAAAAAGAAAGAACAGGAAAAACAGAAAAAGCAGCAGCAACAACCTAAGATGAGCCAAAAGGAAGCGGAGCAGCGGCTGAAACTGCTGGAGCAAAAAGAGAAAGAAGTGCAGCAGCGGTTGCAGAAGGAAAAGGCAAAAGCAGGGGGCTCGCAAACGAAAGACTGGTAGAGAGAATGTGACAAATGTGGGAATGTGAAAATTAGGGAATGAGAGAATTATGCCTTACCTCCAATTGAACTATTGCTTCCTTTAGTTCACTAAATTTGCACATTATCTAATTTTCACATTTCCACATTTGTCCATGCAATTTTATTGCGAATCACTTACGGAATATAAACGGCTCAAAACAAGAGAAGTCCGGATCGGCGACCTGCTGCTGGGCAATTTTCATCCCATCAGGGTGCAGACGATGACCACTACAGACACGATGGATACCAGGGCCACCGTGGAGCAAAGTATTCGCTGCATAGAAGCCGGCTCCGAACTGATCCGCATCACTGCCCCCTCCAAAAATGAAGCAGAGAATTTACTGAACATTAAAAGTGAGCTGCGCAAACGGGGATACCATACTCCCATCATTGCTGATATACATTTTACACCCAATGCCGCTGAAATAGCTGCCCGCATCATCGAGAAAGTCCGGGTAAACCCTGGTAATTATGTTGACAAGAAAAAATTTGAACAAATTGAGTACACTGATGCCGAGTATGCAGAAGAGATTGAACGGATAACAGAACGGTTTACCCCATTAGTAAAGATCTGTAAAGAGTATGGCACAGCGATGCGGATTGGTACCAATCATGGCTCTCTGAGCGACCGTATCATGAGCCGCTATGGTGATACGCCTATGGGCATGGTGGAAAGTGCCATGGAGTTTTTACGGATAGCAAGAGGAGAAGCATATCATAATATCATACTGAGTATGAAAAGCAGCAACCCGCAGGTAATGGTGCAGGCGTACCGGTTGCTGATCAAGATGATGTTTGATGAATTTGGTGAATGTTATCCGCTGCACCTCGGCGTAACAGAAGCTGGTGATGGCGAAGACGGAAGAATAAAATCGGCCGTTGGTATTGGAACGCTTTTAGGAGATGGCATAGGCGATACCATCCGTGTATCATTGACAGAAGATCCCGAGTTTGAGATACCGGTGTGTAAG
>JBEBIF010000347.1:0-3890 GCA_040080515.1 Chitinophagaceae bacterium
GGCTGGAGCAGCAATATCCGGATGCGCCATCCGATGCTGTCTTTTGTGGCAAAGGCAATAATGGCGGTGATGGATTAGCCATTGCCCGCCTGCTGATGGAACGGGGTTTTGCAGTTTCTATTTATATACTGGAATTTGGTCACCTGGGCACAGATGATTTTCAAACCAACCTGGCACGCCTGCATAAATGGCCGCAGTCGGATATTCATTTTGTACAATCGGAACAAAACTTCCATCCGTTTCCCGAAGGGCAGCTCATTGTAGATGCGTTGTTCGGTTCCGGGTTGAACCGGGGGCTGGAAGGTGTGACCGCCAAACTGGTGGAGCATATCAATGCTTCGGGCTGTACAATTATTTCGATTGATATTCCCAGTGGTTTATTTACCGACCGTTCTTCCCGCGGACAGCTAACGGTAAAGGCCACGCATACGCTGAGCTTTCAATGTTATAAACCGGCCTTCCTGTTTGCAGAGAATGAAGGGGCCATTGGGGAGATACATTTATTAGATATTGGTTTGCACAATGGATTTTTGCAAACACTGCACAGCCGTTTTGAATTGCTGGATGAGAGCATCATTCATTCTGTTTATAAACCAAGGAACCAGTTTGCACACAAAGGAGCATTTGGTCATGCCCTGCTGGTAGCGGGCAGTTATGGTAAAATGGGAGCTGCTGTATTATCTGCCAAAGCCTGTTTGCGCAGTGGTGTGGGATTGCTTACCTGTCATATTCCGAAATGCGGTTATGATATCCTGCAAACAACGGTTCCGGAGGCGATGGTGCTGACAGATTTTAATTCTTCTTTCCTTACCAAAGTGGAAGATGAGTTAACGAAATATGAAACGATCGGTATTGGTCCGGGCATTGGCACAGCAGCTGAGACAAAAATGATGTTGCGGGAATTGTTTGATACCTACCGGCACCCGGTGGTGCTGGATGCAGATGCATTGAATTGTATGGCTTCGCAAAAAGACCTGCTGAAACTGATTCCCGCGGGTTCTGTACTTACCCCCCATCCCAAAGAGTTTGACCGCTTGTTTGGTGAAACGGCCAATGAATTTGACCGGGTGATGTTAGCACTACAAAAAGCAAAAGAACTGAATGGCATCATCGTACTAAAAGGGCATCACACATTCATTGCCACTACAGATGGCCGTGGCTTTTTCAACAGTACGGGCAATGCGGGCATGGCAACAGCCGGCAGTGGTGATGTGCTTACGGGTATCCTTACCGGGTTGCTGGCACAGGGATACAGTTCGGTGGAAGCAGCGATATTGGGTGTGTACCTCCATGGGTTGGCGGGAGATATGGCGGCGAAGAAATTATCGCAGGAAGCGATGGAGGCGAGAGATATTATTGGATGTTTGGGGGAGGCGTTTCGGTTTGTTGGGGTTTGATGTTTAAGGTTTAAGGTTTAAAGTTTGAGGTTATCGTGATAATGGGAATGTTCTTTTTGGTAATGAAATACAATTTGAACCACAATACCTGGTATCTCCCTTTCAGGGTTTTGCGAATTCGTTATTTATCATTTCTATATTTATAGCATCCCTTCGGGATTAATACAGACCTCATCTGATGTAAAGCATCCCTTCGGATTAATACAGACCTCATCTGATTTATAGCACCCCTTCGGATTAATACAGCCTCATCTGATAATGTGGGTTAAGAATTTATGCTGTTGCTCCGGGATTTCAAAAGCCTGAAAGGCTGGAATTAATATAAAAGGCAAAAACGGGATGATGCTAAACCCCGAAGGGGTGATATTTCAGCGTTTCTGCGACCCTTACGGCAATCGGCAGTTCTGAGATAAAAATTGAATACACAGAGCCGGGTTGATCACAGACATGACCTTTACGCTATTGATCCTTTCCGTTTAATCTCAACCATTTACAGCCGCAGGAACCAATTCCCAATTTCCCAATCTCCCAATTCCAAAATTCCCCCCCTTCCCCTATCTTTGCCGCCCGGCTGAATAAGCCTTTTTTGTTTAAATTTTGATCAAGAATCAACTCTTATGGACAAATTGATTTATCTCGTCCCGGTAATGGGCCTGATCGGGTTACTTTATACGCTTGTCAAGTTTAACTGGGTTTCCAAACAAGATGCCGGTACGGACCGGATGAAAGAGATCAGCAAATACATTGCTGAAGGTGCGATGGCCTTTTTGAAAGCCGAATGGAAGATATTGGGCTATTTCGTTACTATCGTTGCGATCCTGCTGGCGGTAATGGCCACTACTAATCCTCACTCCCACTGGTCTATTGCTATTGCGTTTGTTTTTGGTGCTGTACTGAGTGCCACCGCCGGGTATATCGGTATGAAGGCGGCTACTAAAGCCAATGTGCGTACTGCCCAGGCTGCCCGTACCAGTTTAAGTAAAGCATTGAATGTATCCTTTACCGGTGGCGCTGTAATGGGCGTGGGTGTGGCCGGACTGGCCGTGATGGGTTTGGGTGGTTTATATATCGTATTAAAACAATTATTTGCACCGGATGCGGCGGTCAATTCAGAAGAAATGATCCGTACCATTGAAGTGCTGACCGGCTTTTCCCTTGGAGCTGAATCAATAGCCTTATTTGCCCGTGTGGGTGGTGGTATCTATACTAAAGCAGCCGATGTTGGCGCTGACCTGGTTGGTAAAGTGGAAGCCGGTATCCCGGAAGATGATCCAAGAAATCCTGCTACCATTGCAGATAATGTGGGCGATAATGTAGGTGATGTGGCTGGTATGGGTGCTGACTTATTTGGTTCTTATGTGGCAACGGTGCTTGCAACAATTGTATTGGGTCAGCAAGCTTCTGTCATCAGCCCGGATGATACATTGGGTGGTTTTGCACCCGTGGTGTTGCCAATGCTGATTGCCGGTGTGGGTATTTTATTTTCTATCGTGGGTACTTTATTTGTACGCATCAGCGAAACGGCAGGTATCAATACTAATACCGTACAGAAGGCATTGAATATGGGCAACTGGGGTTCTATGGTACTTACGGCCATTGCTGCTGCAGGTCTTGTTTACTGGTTAATGCCCGAAGCAATGGAATTAAGAGGCGTGATCTTTACTAAATGGGGTGTTCTTGGTGCCATCGGTGTAGGTCTTACAGTAGGGGCATTAATGAGCATCATCACCGAATATTATACGGCGATGGGTAAACGTCCGGTGAATTCTATCATCCGTCAATCATCAACCGGTCATGCTACCAACGTAATTGGTGGTCTGGCCATCGGTATGGAATCTACTTTCTTACCCATATTAGTTTTAGCAGGTGGTATCTGGGGTTCGTATGAGTGTGCTGGTTTATATGGTGTGGCTATCGCTGCTGCCGGTATGATGGCTACTACAGCGATGCAATTAGCGATCGATGCGTTCGGTCCTATTGCAGACAACGCCGGTGGTATTGCAGAAATGAGTGAGTTGCCAAAAGAAGTACGGGAAAAAACAGACGTACTGGATGCCGTGGGTAACACTACCGCTGCTTCGGGTAAAGGTTTTGCGATCGCTTCTGCTGCATTGACAGCACTGGCCTTGTTCGCAGCCTTCGTGGGTGTGGCTGGTATCACCGGTATTGATATTTACAAAGCCAATGTACTGGCCTGCCTTTTTGTAGGCGCCATGGTCCCTTTTATATTCTCTTCCTTATGTATCCGTGCGGTAGGTGAAGCGGCAATGGCGATGGTGGAAGAAGTACGCCGCCAGTTCCGTACCATTCCCGGTATCATGGAAGGCACAGGTAAACCGGAGTATGATAAATGCGTGGCCATTTCCACACAGGCTTCTATTAAAAAGATGATGCTGCCCGGTGCTATTGCGATCATCTCTCCGTTGATCATTGGTTTTGCTCCGGGTTTGGGTGCAGAAGCATTAGGTGGTTTTTTAGCCGGTGCTACCGTTA
>JBEBIF010000348.1:0-3881 GCA_040080515.1 Chitinophagaceae bacterium
CTGTTAGTGCCGTTGCAGTGTAATACAACTGCCATACCGAGTTATTTTCAGCAACGGTACACCAGTTGCCAATGCCGGTAAGCAGTACTGGGCTGGCATTATTATTTCGCAACACGAAAGAAATTTGTGCCGGGCCCGTTAGCCCATTGTTCCCGGTAAATGTAGTTGCTGGTAATGTTGTGAGTGTTGTTTGAGCGGAAAGATGTCCAGCACCAAACAGAGCTAAAGATGCTGCCCATAAAATGTGCATGTAAATTTTCGATCTCATAAAGCCTAGTTTTGGTTATTAAATAAAATTAGAATGGCTTACAATCGGTTTAACAGGGTAGCGATTACAATACGATACGCTAAATTTACCAATAAAATTCAGTTTTAAAAATTTTTGATGCAGAGAAGGTGGCTGGAATAGGCTAACTAATCCCCTGGCTCCAAAAGACAACGCCTGCAGGATCTACAGGGTTTGCTGCTAACTGATTCAGGGGCAGATCACATCCATTTTCCGAGAAAATCATTAAACTCATGGCGGAGGCCATTCATGACCTTTTCAAAGGTTTCGTATTTGTCCTGAAGTATCCCGTGCTCACTAACCAGGTCCGTATTCACATGTCCGCCATGCTGCCGGACATCCGTACCCAGTTTCTCAACATATAAGTTGATCTCATGCCTTAGTTCATCCCTGTTGTTTCGCTGAACGATAAATTGATTTTGAAAATGCTCAATTCCCTGCCTGGCCTCAAAATTGCTATTCTTTGATGCTATCTCGCCCAGGCGGCTGGTCATGATCTCTATTTCATCGGCATAAAACTCAAGCCCTTTACGCCAAAAACTATGATCGTTACCGGTCTGGCTGATACTGGTGTATGTCATATTATTTCTTTTATCCAAAACTATCTTTCCTTATATCCGGATGCTATGACCTGTGTCAAGAGTTTAGATGATTGATTTCAACCGTGATAAATAAAAAAGCGTTTCAGATCAATGAAACGCTTTAACAAGTTATTGCTCCCCTTCATTCCTGTCAGCCTTTTTTCCATCCGTCTTTCAACGTAACAGTACGATTGAATATCAATCCGTTTGTGTTGGATTCCCTGTCCAGGCAATAATATCCTTTTCGTAAGAACTGGAACCTGTCTGCTTCTGTTGCATTTTTAATATCCGGTTCAGCAAAGCCTTTTACAATTTTTAATGACCCGGGGTTCAGGTATTCCTTAAAATCCCCATCCTCATCTGTCGGATCTTCCACTTTGAACAAACGATCATACTCCCGCACTTCCACTTCCACGGCATCAGCAGCATTTACCCAATGCAGCGTACCCTTTACACTAATGCCGGATGTGTCGGAACCGCTGCGGCTTTCCGGTATGTAAGTACAATGAAGCTCTGATATTGTTCCGTCGTTCCCTTTTATCACCTGTTCACATTTAATGATGTAGGCAGATTTCAGCCGTACCATTTGTCCCGGTGCCAGCCGGAAATATTTTTTTGACGGGGTTTCCATAAAGTCATCCCTTTCAATATACAGTTCCCTGCTGAACGGTACCTCCCGGCTGCCACCATCAGGGCTTTCGGGGTTATTCTCACTCAGCAATATTTCACCCTGCCCGTTGTAATTGGTGATAACAATTTTCACCGGATCAAATACCACCATTCTTCGTTGTGCGATCTTGTTCAGGTGTTCCCGCACACAAAATTCCAGCACTCCCACATCCACCATGTTCTCTCTTTTGGCAACGCCGATCCGGTCGCAAAAATCTCTGATGCTGTCTGGTGTGTAGCCCCGGCGGCGCAATCCGCTGATAGTAGGCATACGGGGATCATCCCAGCCGGTAACATGGTTTTCATTCACCAGTTGCAACAGTTTTCTTTTACTGGTAACGGTGTAGTTGATATTGCGCCGGGCAAATTCATATTGATGAGACGGGTATATCTCCAGTTTCTCAATTAACCAATCGTACAACTCCCGGTGTGGTACAAATTCAAGTGTGCAGATGGAATGTGTTATTTCTTCTATGGAATCACTTTGCCCGTGGGCAAAATCATACATCGGGTAAATGCACCATTTGTCGCCAGTGCGATGGTGGTGTGCATGTTTGATACGGTAGAGAATAGGGTCACGCATCAGCATATTGATATGTGCCATATCGATCTTAGCCCGCAAGGTCCGGCTGCCATCTGGAAATTCACCGGCTTTCATCCGGGCAAACAGGTCGAGGTTCTCCTCAATGCTGCGGCTGCGGTATGTACTATCCGTTCCCGGCTCTGTAGGTGTTCCTTTCATTGCTGCCATCTCTTCGCTGGTACTGTCATCAACATATGCCAGCTCCTTTTGAATCAATCGTACGGCATACTCATGCAGATTGTCAAAATAATCGCTCGCATATCGTTCATGCTTCCATTCAAAACCCAGCCATTTTACATCTTCCTTTATACTATCCACATATTCTGTTTCCTCGGTCACGGGATTAGTATCATCAAACCGAAGGTTGGTATAGCCGGGATATTTTTGGGTCAACCCAAAATTTAAACAAATGCTGCTGGCATGCCCAATGTGCAGGTAGCCATTGGGCTCTGGTGGAAAACGGGTGACAATGGTTTTGTACCGTCCCTGCCCCAGGTCTTCCTCGATGATCTCTTCCAGGAAATTAAGGCTGCGTTCTTCCGAACCGGGTGACAAGTCTTTTTTTACTTCTTCAGACATAAGCTGCAAAGGTAAGGAAATGAGCTGTTTAAGATACAGTCGCTCTGAGAAGTGCTGCCTGTAATTGCAGCAACTGAACCGAAATTGCAAAAACCTAATTTAGAGGATTAACGTACTTTGTGACTATGTCTGCAAACAGTAATGACCTGTTCTATTCCCGGTTGCCTGTAAATGCCCTCCCCCTCAGCGATCTGCTGATGGAAGAACATCTTTTCTTTAAAGTGCCTGAAAACTGGCACGTATTAATCACCGATGTAAAGAACAGTACCCGGGCCGCACTTGACGGAAAACATCAGACAGTAAACCTGGTGGCCACGGGCAGTATTGTCGCTGCCTTGAATGTTGCTTTTAAAGACAATATACTAATACCCTTCTTTTTTGGCGGTGATGGCGCCACTTTTATCATCCCTCCTTCCCTGCTCGAAGAAACACTCCTGGCACTGCAGCAACACCGGGAGAATACTAAAATAAACTTTGAGCTTGACCTGAGAGTTGGTCATGTGCCGGTAGCTGAAATTTATGCTGATGGCCATGAATTAAAGATCAGTAAACTAAAAACGTCAGACCGTTTTAATATACCCGTCCTGCTTGGCGATGGTCTTACCTATGCAGAGCGAATAATCAAAGGAACCGATATCGCTTACCGGGAATTGCCTGCCAACAGGGACGAACTGGATATGAGTGGCATGCATTGCCGCTGGGATAAAATAAAGCCTCCCGTTACCAACAATGAAGTAATAAGCCTGCTGGTAATTGCCAAAGCCGGGGTGCACCAACCGGTTGCTTTTAAAAAAGTAATAGAAAGCATTGACAGCATTTATGGCCCGCAGGAAAACAGGAAACCGATCAGCATTAACAAACTGAGAATGATCGGCTCTTTCAAAAAAATAAGTGCTGAAATGAAGACAAGACTTGGCTCTTTTAATGCCTGGTATTTGGTCCGAACCTGGTTTACCACTACAATAGGTAAGGTTTATTTCAGAACTAAGAAAGGGAAAGAATATCTCTATAAGCTGGTGGAAATGTCCGACACCCTTGTTATTGATGGAAAGATCAATACCGTTATAACCGGAACTAAGGAGCAGCGGGAAAAATTATTCCAGGCACTGGAAATATTGGAAGCGGAAGGGGAAATATTTTTTGGGCTGCATGTAAGCACCGAATCCGTAATGTCCTGCTACTG
>JBEBIF010000349.1:0-3857 GCA_040080515.1 Chitinophagaceae bacterium
GAATAGCAAGGTCTCTTGCCACGGTACTTCCTCCTGCCAATACGATCGCATTGAACTCTCTCAGCAGGTCATTGATGCTGACATTCACTCCCACATTTGCATGACATTTAAAAACAACACCTTCTTCTTCCATCAGTTGTATTCTTCTATCTACCACCCATTTTTCCAATTTAAAATCGGGGATACCATATCGTAGTAAACCGCCCGGAGCATCGTCTCTTTCAAACACAGTTACTGAATGACCTGCAACATTCAATTGCGCTGCTGCTGCCAGCCCCGCAGGACCGGAACCTATCACCGCCACCCTCTTTCCCGAACGCAGATTTGGCTTTCGGGGTTTTACCAATCCTTTTTCAAACGCTATTTCAATGATATGTTTCTCTATCTCTTCTATAGTAATGGCTGGTTGGTTAATGCCGAGCACACAGGCCGTCTCACAAGGCGCCGGACAAATGCGGCCCGTGAATTCCGGAAAGTTATTGGTAGAAGACAATATCTCATATGCTTCTTTCCAATCCTGCTTATACACCGCATCATTGAATTCCGGTATCACATTTCCCAGCGGGCATCCATGATGGCAAAATGGAACGCCGCAATCCATGCAACGGGCCGCCTGCTGATTCAATTTCTCCCCGCTATATCTTTCTACAAATTCGTTGTAGTGAGTTAAGCGTTGCTCCACCGGCTGTTTTTCCGGCAGTTCCCTTGTGAATTCTTTAAAGCCTGTTATTTTTCCCATAATTTATAGCTGCTATTAGTAAGTAGTCGGGAAGTCGGGCAGACAGAAAGTCCGAAAGACAATCCCGATCTGTAGTAAATAATCTTTCTGACTTTCCGACTTTACTGTCTTTCTGACTTTATTTGTCATCGCCTGTACTACTATCATCGTCTGTTGCGTCGCACACTTCATCGTTCGGTTCGCTGTTCAGCAGACCCACCCCAGTTCACTACAGCAATTTGTTTTCCTCATTTCGCCCCTCCCAGGGGAGGGGAAGTGTCCTTAAGAGCTATGTGTGTATTTCTATCTTTCTTATGTTTCTATGTGGTTCAATTCTTCATTCTGCAATAAGCGCCTTTGCAAGATGCCTTTTATTTCTGAACAGAGATTTGGTTCACTGTCTTTCTGTCTTCCCGACTTCCCGGCTTCCGGTCTTTCCGTCTTCCCGACTTCCCGTCTTTCTGACTTTCTTATACTCCTTTGGAAACACTTTTACAAAATGCCGCAACTGGTTATCCAAATCATCCAAAATGAATTTTGCTACCGTACTGCCCGTATATTCAAAATGCTTTTGTATCATAGTGAACAGTTCGTTTTTATCATTCAGATCGCAGGGATCAAGGTCCACCATTTCTTTGTTACAGTTGTCAGCAAACTTTCCCTTCACATCATACACATAAGCAATGCCACCACTCATACCTGCAGCAAAGTTTCTTCCCGTATCACCCAGTATCACCACACGGCCACCCGTCATGTATTCACATCCATGATCACCGACGGATTCCACCACCACATTAGCGCCGGAGTTTCTTACACCAAATCGTTCACCTGCTTTGCCCCTGATATATGCTTCACCGGAGGTAGCGCCATAAAGCGCCACATTACCAATGATGATGTTATCCTCAGGAGTATAGGTAGCGGTCTTTGGCGGATAGATGATCAGTTTAGCGCCGCTTAATCCTTTGCCAAAATAATCATTGGCATCACCTTCCAGTTCCAGGGTAACGCCGTTGGTATTGAAGGCGCCAAAACTTTGTCCCGCTGTTCCTTTAAAATTAAAGTGGATCGTATTATCTGGTAATCCTGCCGCCTTGTATTGTTTCGTTATCTCATTTGATAAAATAGTACCCACTGTACGGTCTGTATTTTTAAGCGGGAATGAAGCTTCCACTTTTTGTTGCTGCTCGATCGCCGGTTTTGCTGCTTCCAGTAATTTCCAGTCCAGGCAATCACTGATACCATGATCTTGTTCTTCACTGCAATACAAGGTGGTGTACATGGAATTGGGCTCCCTGTATAGCACAGCAGATAAGTCGAGGTCTTTATATTTCCAATGCCGGATATTCTCTCTTACTTCCAGGTTGTCCACTTGCCCGATCATTTCATTCACCGTTCTGAAACCCAGTTCCGCCATTATTTCTCTCAACTCCTGTGTGATCATTTTAAAAAAGTTCACCACATGGTCAGGGTCACCTTTGAACCGGCTTCTCAGTTCCGGGTCTTGTGTAGCCACACCAACCGGGCAAGTATTCATATGGCACTTACGCATCATGATACATCCTTCCACCACCAGTGCAGCAGTAGCAATGCCCCATTCTTCTGCACCAAGTAATGCAGCTACTACAATATCTCTTCCTGTTTTTAATTGACCATCCGCCTGCACGATTACACGGCTTCTCAATTTATTCTTTACTAATGTTTGATGGGTTTCAGCCAAACCTAATTCCCATGGAAGACCGGCATGCTTGATAGAACTTACCGGCGATGCACCGGTGCCTCCATCATGCCCGGATATTAATACCACATCAGCCTTTGCTTTGGTAACGCCTGCGGCGATAGTCCCCACACCAGCTTTACTTACCAGCTTCACACTGATCCTTGCATTACGGTTAGCATTCTTCAGATCATAAATTAATTGTGCCAGGTCTTCAATGGAATAAATATCATGATGTGGTGGGGGAGAGATCAACCCAACACCCGGGGTGGCATGACGTACCCTGCCGATCCATTCATCTACTTTATGTCCGGGCAACTGACCACCTTCTCCCGGCTTGGCACCCTGTGCCATTTTTATTTGCAATTCATCGGCTTCTGTTAAGTACAAACTGGTAACACCAAACCTTGCTGAAGCCACTTGTTTGATAGCACTGCGCATCGAATCGCCATTTGGCAATTTTTCATACCGTCGTTCATCTTCACCACCTTCGCCGGTATTGCTTTTGCCACCCAATCTGTTCATGGCAATCGCCAGTGTAGTATGTGCTTCCCAGGAGATAGAACCAAAACTCATAGCACCGGTGGCAAAACGTTTATAAATACTTTCTGCTGCTTCCACTTCATCAATGCTTACAGAAGGACGGTTCTTTCTGAATTGAAACATGCTGCGAAGGGTACAAGCTTTTTCACCCTGTTCATTTACCAGCTTAGAATATTTTTTGAAAGTGGTATAGTCATTCATCTTTGTGGCATGCTGCAGCAGGTGAATGGTCTGAGGATTGAACAAATGGAACTCGCCTTTTCTTTTCCATTGATAAATACCACCAACCGGTAAACGGTCAACTGGTATGTCTTTTTTGCTGAAAGAAAAGAAATGTTTTGCTAATGCCTCTTTTGCAATTTCATCAAGGCCCATGCCTTCAATGCGGGAAGTGGCGCCTGTAAAATATTTATTGACCACATCTTTATTCAATCCGAGTATTTCAAATATCTGGGCGCCCTGGTATGACTGTAGTGTGGAGATGCCCATTTTAGAAAATACTTTCAGTAAGCCATCGTTTACCGCTTTTACATAATTCTTCTTCAACTCATCATCATTTAATGTGGTGGGTTCGCCGGATGCTGTACGTAATCTGCCTGTTTCTTTCATATCCCGGATGGAAGAAAGAGCTAAGTAAGGATTAATGGCAGTAGCGCCAAAACCAACGAGGCAGGCAAAATGATGTACTTCCCAAACATCACCCGCTTCTACGATGATGCCCACCTGTCCCCGCATGCCTTTACGTATCAGGTGATGATGAATGGATGCGGTGGCAAGTAAAGAAGGTATCGGTGCATGGTTAGAGTCAATGGCCCTGTCCTGCAGGATTAATACTTTAAAACCATCTTCCACTGCATGAACAGCATATTCACAAATTCTTTC
>JBEBIF010000350.1:0-3834 GCA_040080515.1 Chitinophagaceae bacterium
CGGGTGGAAATGAATTATATTGAAAAGCTGGGTCGCATGGCTGAAGTAAAAGGCGAAAGTTCGTTGTACGATGATCTGTATATCCGCCTGATCATCGATTCTGCAGAAGCGGTGGCCGATTATACTAAAAGCCCTGCCTGGCTAAAAAAACTATTACAGGCTTATGCTGATGGTATCAATTTTTATTTATATAAGCACCCGCAGGTACGGCCGGCACTGCTCACCCATTTCAAACCCTGGTACCCGTTATTATGGACAGATGGAAGCATTGGCGCTATCAATACCGCCGATGTATCGGAAACCGATGTAAAGAATTTTTACAGCGATGTCCCGCCGTCCTTTTCTATCGCCGCTCCAAAAGAAAAAGAACAAACAGATGGCTCCAATGGTTTTGCTATTGCACCTTCCCGCACAGCTTCGGGTAATGCTATCTTATATATCAACCCGCATACCACCTTTTATTTCCGGCCCGAAGTGCAGATGAACAGTGAAGAAGGCCTGCAGGTGTATGGTGCGGTAACCTGGGGACAGTTTTTTATTTACCAGGGTTTTAATCCTTATTGCGGATTCATGCACACCTCTTCCAATGTGGATGTGGCAGACCTGTATGAATTGAAGATCACTAAAAAGGGGGATCACTTCTTTTATACTTATAACGGTGCCCTGAAACCGGTAAAGGAAAAGAAAATGGTTTTTTATTACACCACCCCAGCCGGGTTGCAATCAAAAACAATCACTTCTTTTTTTACACATCACGGCCCGGTAATGGCAAAACGGAATGGCAAATGGATAAGCGTTCGCTCCTATAACCGTTCATTGAACGGCCTGATGCAATGCTGGATGCGGAATAAAGCCAAAGGACTGGATGATTATAAGAAGATAATGGCGCTGCGGGGCAATACGTCCAACAACACGGTATTTGCAGACAGTAAAGGAAATATTGCCTACTGGCATGGAAACTATATTCCCCGGCGAGATCCGAAAATCAAATGGGCCCTGCCACAAGATGGAAGCACATCAGCCACCGAATGGAAAGGCTTGCATACTGTAGATGAAACCGTTCATCTTTACAACCCCATCAATGGCTGGATACAGAATTGCAATTCCACTCCTTTTACAGCGGCCGGAAACAATAGCCCGAAAAGAGAACAATACCCTAACTATATGGCCCCGGATGGTGAAAATTTCAGAGGTATCAATGCCGTGCGGGTTTTGCAGGATGAAAAATCTTTTACTATTGATAAGATCATTGCAGCGGGGTATGATACCCGGCTTGCTGCATTTGAAGTACTGCTTCCGGCTTTGCTGAAAGCATATGATAAAACAATTACCCCATCACATAAGATATACGACCTGCTGAACCAGCCAATAGAACTGTTACGAAAATGGAATTACCGTGTGTCAGACACCTCCGTAGCTACTATGCTGGCTATAGAGTGGGCACAAAAACTATCGGCCTCATTGCAACGGGTATATATTGATGAAGGCTGGGATGACCAGGTGGCCATCAATAAAAAATTTGCTGAAACGGCTACCCCGGAAGAACTACTGCCGCCACTGTTGGATGTACTAAATGAATTGCAGCGAAAGTTTGGACGCTGGCGTATTGGTTGGGGAGAAATAAACCGGTTTCAGCGGATCTCCACTGATATCACCCAGCAATATAAAGATGATGAAACCAGTACACCTGTTCCATTTGCTTCTGCTTCCTGGGGTATGCTGCCGGCCTACAATAGCCGCTACTTTCCGGGCACTCAAAAAAGATATGGTGTAAGCGGAAACAGTTTTGTTTGCGCAGTAGAATTTGGCAAACGGATAAAAGCAAGATCGCTGCTGGCAGGTGGTGTCAGCGGAGATCCTTCTTCACCCCACTTCACTGACCAGCTGGAAATGTACACACAGGGCCGCTTCAAAGAAGTATTATTTTATAAAGAAGATGTAGAGAGGCATGCGGTAAAGACGTATCACCCCGGTGAGTAGGAATTTTTAACGGGAAGCAATGCCAGCCCATCAGGCCGTTTCTGTAACTTGTGTCAATGAAATGGTTAGTCCTGTTCTTATTTTATCCTTTGTCATTGTTTTCTCAAACTGACAAGTCTTGCGACATCCTGATCATAAATGGCAAGATCATTGATGGTACCGGCAACAACTGGTATTATGGCAACATAGCTGTTAAAAACGGAAAGATCATCGCCATTGGAAGAGATATCAAATTTACCGCCGCTAAAACAATTGATGCAAAAGGACTGATCATTGCCCCGGGCTTTATTGATGTGCACACCCACCTGGAAGGCGATGAAGCTAAAGACCCTGCCGCAACGAATTTTATTTTGGATGGGGTAACCACCTGCATCACCGGTAATTGCGGGTCCTCAGAAACAAATATTGGTAAGTACCTGTATTATATAGATTCCTTAAAACTGTCCATCAATGTAGCCACACTTATCGGACACAATGATGTACGCAAAGCCGTGATGGGCCGTGCCAACCGGGATGCCACACCGGAAGAAATGAAACAAATGGAGGTACTCGTTGATAAAGCGATGCGGGATGGGGCCGTTGGTTTATCAACAGGACTTATATATATACCCGGCACTTACACCAAAACACCGGAGATCGTTGATCTTGCAAAAATTGCTGCAAAATATAATGGTGTGTATGCCAGTCATATGCGGGATGAAGGTGACAGTGTAACACAAGCCATTGAAGAAGCATTGACGATTGGCCGAGAAGCAAAGATCCCTGTAGAGATCTCTCATTTTAAATTAAGCGGACAACAAAATTGGGGACGCAGTAAAACAACGGTAGCTATGATCGAAGCCGCCAGGCAGGAAGGTATTGAGGTCACCATCGATCAGTATCCTTACACGGCCAGCAGCACTTCCATCAGCACATTGATACCGGATGATATACTGGCAGATGGACAAGATTCCATCAAAGCAAGATTGCAACGGCCTGAAATAAAGAAGCAGGTTATCAGTCATATATTAGAACGGCTGAAAAAAAGAAAACTAAAACATCTGAGCTATGCCGTAGTAGCTTATTACGAACCAGACACTTCTTATAATGGTAAAAGCATAGAGCAGATCAACCTGATGAAAGGCAGAAAGCATAAGCCAAAAGAAGAAGCTTTAACCGTAATTGATATCATGATAAATGGCGGCGCCAGTGCTGTATTTCATGGCATGGGTGAAGAAGATGTAAAACGCATCATGCAGTATCCTTTCAACATGTTTGCCAGCGATGCCACTATTAGAACGTTTGGTTATGGTATGCCCCATCCAAGAGGATATGGCACCAATGCAAGAGTGTTGAGCAAATACGTAAGAGAGGAAAAAGTAATTTCCCTGGAAGAAGCTATCCGCCGGATGACCTCTTTACCCGCACAAAAATTTCAGCTGAAAGACCGTGGCTTGTTGAAAGAAGGTTATGCTGCCGATATCGTCATCTTTGATGAAAAAGAAGTGGCCGATGTTTCCACTTTTGAAAAGCCTCATGCTTATTCTAAAGGTTTTCATTTTGTAATTGTAAATGGTGTGCTGACGGTGGAGAATGAAAAACATTTAGGCATAAGGGCCGGGAAAGCATTGTTTGGGCCGGGACATAACTAAGAGATTATTATTCCCCCTGCGATGCGGCTGATTCTTCCACAAATTTTTCAATTGATTTATTTTCAGCCATACATTCCATATGTGCCAGTATCAGCAATTCTTCATCCTCCGGAAGTTGCAGTCCCGCTTTGGCAAATTCCTTTTTTACCTTGACTGACCAATCTTCAAATGACATTTCCTGGAACATCTATATTGATTTAACAGTAAGTAATTACCAGCCACC
>JBEBIF010000351.1:0-3829 GCA_040080515.1 Chitinophagaceae bacterium
GGTGAGGGGCTATAGCAGCAATGACGAAGTGGCCCACTTTCTAAATTCTACTTTAAACAAGAAAGAGATCAAAGAAGTGCATGATGATCTGCTGTCCGGCAAAACAAAAATGTTGTATGTGGCCCCGGAAACAATGACAAAGCAGGAGAACCTTGAATTTTTTGCCGACCTGAAAATTTCCTTTTTTGCAGTGGATGAAGCACACTGTATCTCCGAATGGGGACATGATTTCCGTCCGGAATACCGACGTCTGCGGGAAATGATGGTCCAGATAAATCCGGATGCACCGGTTATAGCATTGACGGCTACTGCCACCCCCAAAGTGCAAAGCGATATTGTAAAAAACCTGGATCTGCGGGAGCCCAACATTTTTATCTCTTCGTTCAACCGGGCCAACCTGTATTACGAAGTGCTGCCGAAAATAAAGAAGGCACAAACCGATGAGAACATCGTCCGCTTCATTAAAAGCATGAAGAAAAAAAGCGGCATTATTTATACGCTTAACAGGAAGACAACAGAAGAGCTGGCTGATATTTTAAATGCCAATGGGATAAAGGCAGTTGCTTACCACGCCGGTCTTGATAGTAAGCTAAGATCAGAAAGACAAGACCAGTTTTTGGGAGAAGACGTGCAGGTGATCTGTGCTACCATTGCCTTTGGAATGGGTATTGATAAACCCGATATCCGGTTTGTCATTCATTATAACATTCCCAAGAGTATTGAAAATTATTACCAGGAAACAGGCCGTGCCGGCCGTGATGGGCTGGAAGGGAAATGTGTGCTGTACTATTCCCATAAAGACGTGAGCAAACTGGAACACCTGATGCGGGATAAGCCGCTTAGTGAAAGAGAGGTTGGTGCCCAGTTGATAAATGAAACAGTTGCCTTTGCAGAAACCGGAGTTTGCCGCCGCAAGATACTCATGAGTTATTTTGGTGAAGAGTATGAAAAAGAAAATTGTGGACAGTGCGACAATTGCAAGCATCCTAAAGAACGGCTGGAAGCAAAAGACGAAGTGGTGATCGCATTAAAGGCCATCAAGGCGCTGGACGAACGGTTTGCTACAGACTATGTGGTGCAGATCATCAGCGGCAAATTAACGCCGCAGATACAAATGTTTCGCCATGATGCATTAGAAGCATTTGCCAGCGGCAATGACAGGGATAATCATTTTTGGAATTCACTAATTCGGCAATTGATACTGGAAGGGCTGTTGACAAAAGACATTGAAGAATATGGCGTGTTGAAGTTTACCAAAAGAGCAGAAGCCTTTTTAAAGAAACCGAAATCATTCCAGATCGTATTGAATAAGTTGTATGATGATGCTAATGCTGATGACGAAGAAACCGCGGAAACTACCAACGGAGCTGCGCTGGATGAAAAGCTGATAGCCATGTTGCTCGAGTTGCGTCAGAAAGAAGCAAAGAAGAAAAACCTGCCGCCATTTGTGATTTTCCTGGAGTCTTCTTTGCAGGATATGGCCACATTCTACCCCATCACCATGGAAGGGTTAGAAAAATGCCAGGGGGTGAGTAAAGGAAAGGCGATGAAATATGGCCGCCCGTTTGTGGACCTGGTTGCCCGCTATGTGGAAGAAAACAATATTGAGCGGCCGGATGATTTTGTGATGAAGAGTGTGGTCAATAAAAGCGGGAGCAAAGTGTATATCATCCAGAATACGGACAAGAAAGTGTCACTGGAAACCATTGCCAAAAACAAAGGCTGGCGGATGGATGAGATGCTGGAAGAAATGGAGACCATTGCGGCCAGTGGCACCAAGCTGAACCTTGATTATGCCATTGATGAAATGCTGGACGAAGACGACCAGGATGAGATCATCGAATACTTTAAAAGCTGCGAAACCTCCTCCTTGCAGGTGGCCCAGGAAGAGCTGTCGGAGTACAATTTCAACTGGGAGCAGTTGAAGATCATGCGTATAAAGTTCTTGAGTGAATACGGGATGTAACCCCTTGCCCCTAAAGGGGAATCAGAAACTTTTAAGTGTAAGATTTCCTATTTCAGGCAGATAGCCCTATTTTTGCTGCCCCGCTTTCATCAAGATTTCAGCGGGTAAACCTAAAGATCAACTATGGTGCGGCTTGCCCACGGTAGCTTTAGCGAAGGTGCGGTAGCTCAGTCGGTAGAGCAAAGGACTGAAAATCCTTGTGTCGGCGGTTCGATCCCGCCCCACACCACAGTGAAGCAGAAAAAAGCCTAAACGACTTTCCGTTTAGGCTTTTTTGTTTCACAGGCTTTTTTCGCTTCACTGTGCCCCGTAGCGACCGACCGTATAGCAATTGCCGCAGGCAATCTGCTATGGAAGATCTGCTACGGGGCCTCATACAAATCCCCACTTTTTCAACGAACTCTTTATCTTTGGTTTTTTGCATCGTTATGAAAACACCCTTACCCTACTGCGTCTATATCCTTTTTAGTGAAAAAGACCACTTGTTGTACATCGGCTTCTCGGCCAATCTTGAAAAACGAATTGAAACACATAATGCCGGTGGCAGCAAAAGCACCGCATCCCGCAGACCGCTCCAATTGGTCTTCTGTGAATTTTATCTTTTTGAAGAAGATGCCCGTAAAAGGGAAATGTATTTTAAAACCACAATGGGTAAAAAGGCCATTAAGCTAATGCTCGCCGGTACGTTAAATAAAATGGGATATAAAAATCCAGGCGGCACAAAGACGGAAATTATTTTTGAAACGGAGGACGAAAAAGAATAAGTCTCATAGCTTCCACCCCTTCTTTTTCAAATGCTCCTTACATTTCACACAAAAATCTTTCTCTTCTCCCGTAGGGTCCGTTCCTTCGGCGTCCCGCATAAAGCAAGTCTTTTCCGGGCAGTGCGGTAAGCCGGTGGTGTGTCCCAGTTCATGTATCACCACTTTATAAAAATTCTTTTTATCCCGAACCCTGAAGTTGGATGCTATACAAGCCCGCCCGGGCTGATAGCCCAATCCCATGATACCATGGTCGGGATTATCTCCTTTGGTAGTGCTGATGTCCTGCATGGTAATGCCCAGGTACACTTCATTTGTTTTTGCACGGTTGCGCATCCAATGTATCAGGGAGTCGGCCCGGTACCGGTTCCGCGGTGGGTAGTAGGCAAACCGGGGCATTTCTTCATGCGGTAGTAGATCAATGTTAGACACAATGGATTTCAGTTCGGTAAAAGTAGTGTTGACAAACAAGGCATTCGTTTTGCCCAGCGGCAATAATTTGATGGTGATAGCAGGAGCTGGGACCTTTTCGGGTGTTGTTGGTTTTGAAACAGGTTTTTTATCCGCTGCACCCGGTTGGCAGCCTGTAGCAAACAGGAAGGCGATGATAAGATACTGCTTCATGTAAAAGGAATGATACATACAAAGCTATACTCTTCCGGGCTTTAAGCAACCTTAGTCATCTTTCTTCTTTACGATCAAAAACCAGTCATTATCCAGCGGCAGATAGCCATAGTCGTAGCAGTACTGATAGGTCTTGCCACTTTTGGTGGTATAAATATGAGTTAGGTACTTGAATTGAAAACCCAGCCTCAGCAATTTGTCCTTATTTGCCTTTGCCGTTTCTTCATTTACCGGGAGAATGGACGCTAATATTTTTCGGTTCTTCACTAAGGCAGCATTGATCGTTCGGACCAATGCACTTTGGCTTCCTCTTGATTTTTGAAGGTTATTGTAGTTGTTGCGACAGTAGTCGTTGCAGAATTTTTTGTCCACCCGGCCCCGCAATACAGCATTGCAAGCCAGGCAAGTTTTCGTTTCGGGTAATGATGCAGCCATTTTTAAAAAATGTTTAATAGGCTAATATACAACACTCTATCCG
>JBEBIF010000037.1:0-16050 GCA_040080515.1 Chitinophagaceae bacterium
GATAGATACTGTATGACAATGGCGGAGGAAAGCCACTCAGTAATTTAAGCGATGCATACTTTGTATTGGTAAGGCCCGGCACAAGATATAAAGTAAAAGCCCCGAATAAAACGGCAAATAAAATTCGTACACCTGAAAGTTTTTTCCTTTGTCCTGCAGCTTTTTTACCAAAAGCGCCTGCAAGGTATAACGTGGTAAGCAATCCAATAACAACCCAAAGGCCGACAAAAATTTCCCGTTTCATCAGGCCCCATTGTTTTACATTATCCGCATTTGCCAGGAATTTTACCGCAAGGGCCAGCTCCACAAAACCCAGCACAACTTTTACAGTGGTCATCCATCCACCGGATTTGGGCAGCGATTGCAGCCAGTTGGGGAACATGGCAAACAAAGCAAACGGCAAACTCAGCGCCAGGCCAAAACCAGCAGCACCAGCTGTTAAAGGCCAGGCCCCCTCACTTGAAGTTCCAACAAGCAGGGTGCCCAAAATAGGTCCTGTACATGAAAAGGAAACAATAGTAAGTGTGGCCGCCATAAAAAATATTCCGCCAATGTTGCCCAACCCGGATTTTGAATCAGCCCGGTTGGCAATACCAGAAGGCAGTGTTATCTCAAACAAGCCAAAAAAGGATAATGCGAACAATACAAATATGGCGAAGAAGAAAATGTTCAGCCATACATTGGTGGAAATATTATTGAATACCTCGCTTTTTGCAGAGTCCACAAAATGAAAGGGAATGGTGATAGCTGTATAAATAAAAAAAATAAACAATCCGTACAGTACTGCATTGAAGACACCTTTTCGTTTATCCTGCGACTTCTTTGTAAAGAAGGTTACGGTAACAGGTATCATGGGAAAAACACAGGGGGTAAGCAGCGCTATAAAACCGCCCAGAAGTCCCAGCAGAAAAATAGAGAGAATGCTTTTACCTTTCGTCCCTTCATCACCGCAATTGTTTACCGGGTTATTAATATCTATCGAGGAAACCTGAATTCTTGTCTGCGATACCACACCGCCTTCCAGGTCAACAGTAAAGGGGAATTCTGTAGAAGGATAATACTCATCATTTCTGCCATAGGTATAATAAAGCGACCCGCTAAGTTTTGAGGGCACCGTACCGGCAATTGTAATTACCGTTTTCCATTCCAGGTTTCCTTCGTAAACTTTCACAAGGAGATTTTCAAACACAGGACTGGTAACCTCCTTTGGCAGAGCAGCCAGTACAAATTCTCCCTGGTGCTTCACACCCGAGTCAACTTCCAGTTGCGTGGTCCGCACTTCCAGCAGTGTTTGATTGGGTGCATACACCTGCCAGCCCGTTGGCACGGTACCCGAAAAGATCAGTTCATACTTACCATCGGCCATCTTCCGGCTTTTCACAGTCCAGTCCTGAACCGTTCCAATACTGTCCTGGGCAACTGCTGCATTAAAGCAGGTAAGAAGAAAGAAAATAAAAGCAGTAATGTGTTTGGAAAGCAGCGGCATGAAGTACATTTTATAAAAACAAACGAGTCCTTTTGCAAGACTCGTTATGTAAATTCTTTTTTCCGGGCATGTTATTTTAAAGCTACGTTGAAATTAACCGTTTTGGGGGGCAGGCATTTTTTATCATCACAGGTCTGGTATTCCACTTTCCCACTGAAGTTGGTTTTTACATTGGCCTTCAGTTTTACCTTTTGTACAAAATCCACTGTTCTGGAATATTGATTTGCCGACACACCCAGTGTGGCATCCTTCATTACTTCCATCTTACCCACCTCTTTGATCTTACCTTCTTTGGTAAACAAAGGATTGGCATTAATAGTAAATGTGGTAGGGATTGCAATAGCATCATCGGGCTGTGTTTGTGAATATAGATGCCAGCTCGTTTGGATCGTAGCTGTCATATGGATCTCGTAGGTCTTATCGGATGTTTTAATAGCAGTAAAAGACCAGGTAACAGGACTCAGTTGGGCGTTGGCTGCCACTGCTACTATCATCAATGCTGCAAACGATGCTATCTTTTTCATTACTAATTTGTTTGCTTTATCAGGCTACGCAAAAATCAGACTTATTGCTTTACCAGTTTGTTAAAACTCGATTTCCCTGCAAATTTAAAATACCCGGACAATTAAAACTGTAAGCAAAATGACGAATGCCGGTAAATCACTGACAGGATGGCCAGATCAATGAACAAGTTGCTCCGCCATCAGCATCGACCGGATAATTTCCTGGCCGTCTGTGTTGCCCAATACCGGCGAACAGGCCCTTTCAGGATGGGGCATCATACCAAATACATTCCGGCCTGCATTGCAAATACCGGCAATGTTACGGGTAGAATGATTGGGGTTAGCTGCAGTACTTATCTTACCTGTTTCATCGCAGTAGTAAAAGATCACCTGGTTATTTGCTTCCAGCTCGTCTAAGGTTTTTTCGTCCGCATAATACCTTCCTTCCCCATGGGCCACCGGAATTTTATACACGTTGCCGGTGTCATTCGTAACGAATACATTTTTACAAACAAACTGCTGATGCCCGTTGCGAAGCAATCCACCCGGCAATAAATGAGATTCGCATAATATTTGAAAGCCGTTACACACGCCAAACACTTTACCACCGGCATTGGCAAACTCGATCACACTCTGCATCATCGGGCTGAAGCGGGCAATAGCACCGCAGCGCAGGTAGTCCCCGTAAGAGAATCCGCCGGGAAGAATGATACAATCCTCAGTACTAAAACTGCCCAGGTCCTTGTCTTTATGCCAAAGCATGGTTACCTCTTGTCCCAGGTCATAACTGAGCGCATCATACATATCTCTGTCGCAATTGGAACCTGGAAAAACAACAACGCCAAACTTCATGTTGGGGGGTTTTGAAGGTAAGAGGCAAAGATAAATCATTAGATGATAGTTAATAACTGACAGATGATAGTTTTTTGACCTTTAAAGCTCTTTACACATTTTCAGGATATATGGTCTTGAAGAACTGTCATCTATTATTTGTCAGTTATTATCTGCTTTACCATCCCGGCCCGCCATATTGGTAGCCCAATATAAATGCAACGGTAAGCCAGAAAAGAAGAAGGGGTAATATGCGGAGGGTGGAATAAAAATAAGTGCAGGCATGAAAAGCGGCAAAAGGTATAGTGGCCATGATCCAGTTTTCAAAATCGGCGGTATTATTTACAAAAGGCACAAATACAGCTCCCAAAAGGTATAATAAAAGCAGGCTCCAGCCTTTTCTTACATGTATCAGCATTTTCCGGAGACTGTCCTGAACATAATACCCGCCTGTAAGAAATGGTACTGCCAGTAAAAAGGCACTGCCGGCCAGCCAAACCGATTGCTTTACTGCCGGAAGGCTTACTGAGAAATAAGGAACAAGATTATGCCAGCTCCATTTATCATCAATGAAAAGATAAATGGCATAAAAGTAAAAAGGAGTGGTAATGCCAACGAGGCACAGTATCCATTCATTTAACCGGAACGGACGCATGACTGCAAGTGCCAGCAATATCCAGATGACAAAAGTGATAGAAGGAAAAAAGATAAAAGAAGCCAGGCCCAACCCAAGCCCTATATTAAAGATCGCACCTTTGGCATTGGGCTGGTTGTATGTTTTAAACAGACCTGTCAGCACCAGTAAAAAGATCGTATTTACAATTAGTGGAGCTGAAAAATAACTCCATTCGGGTAGCAGGGAAGTGATCAGCAGATAGGCCATTCCCGGAAAATAAGTAGGCTTATTCATCATACGCTGCCCATTAATAAAGCGGGTAAGCAGCAATGCCTGAATGAATAACAGGGCAAAAGCCAATACAGGGAATACAAAATGGTTGGTACCACCAATATTTCCCAGGTAGGTAACAATATTCTTATATAGCAGGCTATCCCCGGGTTTGCTTGCAGGCATCTGCGGATGCTGAAACATTGGCAATTTTATCAATATGCCAAATACCAGTAACAGGAGAATATTTGCCGGGTTCTTTTGTTTGAAAATACCTATCACGAAGGTGCCTGGTTTATGGTCTAATTATACTCGATTTTTGCAAAGCAAATATAGTTACGGTACACACAAGGTATGATCATTTGCCGGGCACTTACCTGTTTTCCGAATTTAGGCAGGAATTCATATCCTTTGTCCAGGTTCTTTAATGTAGGGCTCCGGGTCATTTCGCCAGCAGGGGCAATGGTGTAGTCTGTAAGCAGGTTATTGCGCCGTTCCTGCTGGTTAAAAAGAAAATGCAGCTGGCCGCCGGTATTCATCAGCTGGTACGATAAATTGTCGTCTGATTCATCATCATACTGGCTCTTTCCCATTACATTACTCCATTCCTGCTGGCCACTGCTGTTGAACGACAATACGGTAATATTGTCTGCATGATACCGTACTGCCTGGTTGCCTGACCGGGAATTCCACCAATATCGGTTGTAATAAGGGGAATAATAATAATTATTGAGGGATTGAGAATAAGGTGACCCATAAAGATAATCCCAGCGGTTCCAGTTATTAAAACGGGAGGTAGTGTAATATGACTCGCTGGCAATAATAAATCCGCCATCGCGGCGGGTAACGATATTTCGGATAAAAAAATCGTTGAACGCCATTTTCATGCTTGCATCTCCTTTGGAGTCCCTGCGCAGCTCATCGGTGAAGGCGCTGCTGTTTTCCATCAATACCTGCTTACGGGTTTTATCCCATACATAAAAATACAGTCCTTCGATGTTGCCTCTTTTCTCCTTATAATAAAAGGAGGTAAGAAAATAACGTTTATTAAAATTATCCACTTTTACCTGGATCTCATCCAGCATGGTACTTTCAATGCTCAGGTCCTTTGAAATTAAAACATCCGACTGTGCTTCTTTTATGACCATTGAAGCCTTATTGATATTGTCGTTGTTGTTCCTGTAGAACTTGGAAAACACAAGGTCACCTTCATTATCCAGGGAAAATTCCCCGAGGTACTCAAACCGGTCCTCCATTGGTATATGTAAATAGGATCTCTTTTGTAATTCCAGCTTATCGTTATACAGCAATGTCGTCATGGAATACAGTTTCTTATTACGGCTGTTTATCTTGAATACGGCAAGCTTGCTTTTATCCTCGCTGGTAACAACGGTATATATCTTATTATCCGCCGCAAAACCAAGATGGCTGGTATCCAGTTCCATCACATCCCCTACTTTATTTCCAAACCCATCTAATTTGGAGGCCATGCAATACACCACACTTTTCTTTTGATACTGGTACACCATATAACAATAATCGTTGTATGGGAAAAATTCAACATTAATAATACGGTCGTCATCGGGCATATAATCCTGTTCTACTTTGCTAACCTGTTTCAGCTCGTTATCCAGTGCCACTATCCAGTTCTTACCCCTGTTGTTTTTGTACACCAGGAAATTGCCACTTATTTTACCTGCTATTTCAAAATCCATCCGGCGGGAGTCATCTCTTTCCGGTTCAGAATACACGATCTTCTGAGCAGCCAGCTGGCCGCTTATGCAAAGAATGAAAAGGGCTAATACCCATCTTCTGGCTGGCATAATAATCTGATTTTTTGCTGATTAAAGTTACAGGTTGCAAACCAAAACCGGGCCTGCTTTTTTATGACTGATGCAATTTTTTAACCCATTACATCTGTCCCTCCCCAAATTTATCCCTACCCGGCAGGCGCACACGTTATCCCCAACTATTTAAAGTGACGAGCGGTAAAGTTTTTTTAGTTTGTCGTTTGTAATTAATTTTTGCCTATACCTTTGCAGGCATTCCGGCAGGGTTATCAATCTGTACCCACCTTCGTTCTGAACAAACAGAACTTTGGCGGGCAAGCCAGGAACAAAACACAACACCACAAGTGAAAATACCTACCAACCGGGTTACGGCCGCAGGACTGATCATCGCTTTAGGAATTATTTATGGAGACATAGGAACCTCCCCTCTTTATGTACTCAATGCTATTACAAAAGGAAGGGAATTATCAGAAGAACTGATCCTCGGTGCTTTATCCTGTGTGATCTGGACACTTACATTACAAACAACTGTAAAGTATGTCATCCTTACTTTACGGGCAGACAACCGGGGTGAGGGGGGCATTTTTTCATTATACACTTTAGTAAGAAGAAGAAAAAAATGGCTGGTGCTTCCTGCCATGATTGGCGGAGCCGCCCTGCTGGCAGATGGTATGATCACACCGCCTATTTCTGTTACATCGGCAGTGGAAGGTTTGCGGCAGTTATCTTATTTCAGTTCAATCACTACACGGGATATCATTATTATAGTAATAGCTATTATTACAGTCCTGTTCTTTCTGCAGCAATTTGGAACAGCATCGATTGGCCGGCTTTTCGGCCCCCTGATGAGTATCTGGTTTGTAATGCTGGCGGTGATGGGCTCTCTTCACTTGTTTGATGATATAGCAGTATTTAAAGCCTTCAGTCCCCATTATGCCCTCAACCTCTTACGGTCTGATGGCGGCCAGGGATTCTGGATACTGGGTGGCGTATTTCTTTGCACTACCGGGGCTGAAGCCCTGTATTCTGATCTGGGCCATTGCGGAAAATGGAATATCCGTTACTCCTGGATATTTGTAAAATCCTGTCTTATCATTAATTACCTGGGACAAGGTGCCTGGTTATTGCACAACTGGAAAGGAAAGATGGTCACTTCTGAAATGATCGACGCTGGTTTCAATCCATTTTATGGTGTGATGCCACAGGAGTTTAAAATAATCGGCGTTGTCATTGCCACCATGGCAGCCATTATTGCCAGCCAGGCATTGATATCAGGTTCCTTTACTCTGATAAGTGAGGCAATGCGCCTGAACTTATGGCCAAAAATGAGGATCAATTATCCTTCGGAAGAAAGGGGCCAGTTGTATGTACCCGGTGTAAACTGGCTCCTGTTCTTTGGTTGTGTTGGTATTACCCTGTATTTCCAAAAAGCATCCAATATGGAATCCGCTTATGGCCTGGCCATTACGCTGTGTATGATCGCCACGTCTATGCTTTTTGCCAATTATCTTGTACTACAACGGGTACGATCGGTATGGATATATGGATACCTGGCTTTGTACCTTACTATTGAGCTATCTTTTCTCTTTGCAAATCTCGATAAGTTCAGTCACGGAGGTTATGTCACCCTTATAGTGGGTGGAATACTTTTCATGGTAATGTATATCTGGTACAGGGCCCGAAAGATCAAGAACCGGTATGTCGAGTTTGTACGGATGGAGCATTATATACCCAAAATACAGGAGCTGAGCAATGATAAATCCGTACCCAAGTATGCCACGCACCTCGTTTACCTGACCAGTGCCAATAACCCAAAAGAAATTGAGCATAAGATCATCTATTCAATTCTTAACAGAAAACCCAAACGGGCAGATATTTATTGGTTTGTGCATGTGGACACCATGGATGACCCTTATGCATGTGAATACAAAGTAGAGCATATCATTCCCAACGATATCATACGGGTTGATTTCCGGTTAGGATTCCGCATGGAACCGAGGATCAACCTTATGTTCCGCAAAGTAGTGGAAGACCTGGTGGCCAACAGGGAAGTAAACATCATCAGCCGGTACGAAAGTTTGGCGAGCAGCAATACGGTAGGCGACTTCCAGTTCATGGTAATGGAAAAATACCTGAGCCAGGATAATGAACTTCCATTTACCGAAAGGATCATCATGAAATTCCATTTCTGGCTGAAAGAACACAGCCTGTCGGAAGAAAAAGGCTTTGGACTGGATGCCGCCAATGTAACAGTAGAGAAATTCCCGCTGATCGTGGCGCCGGTAACTAACCTGAAGCTGAAGCGGGTGGAAGAATAGATAATAGTTGATAGATGAAAACGGATAGATGATAGTTTCTCAGTTAGTAGCCTCATTACCGAATTACCACCTCTGCTGTTTTTGGGCTTTAAATATTCAAACTTCTGGTTACATTTGATGACATTCGGAATAATGGAACTATCATCTGTCATCTATTAACTATCATCTGTCCACTTGCCTTCCTTCATCTGGTATATCATCATTGGCATTGCTGCGCTTTCCATTCTTGCCTACTTCTTCCAGGAGCGCCTGATATTTAAGCCGGAGAAGCTGAAGCAGGATTTTAAGTTTAAATACGATGTGCCATTCCGGGAATATTTTTTTGATGTGGAACCGGGGGTTCGCATCAATGGCCTGCATTTTTTCCGGGAAAAGCCTAAAGGCCTGATCCTTTATTTTCATGGCAACACCCGCAGCATAAAAGGATGGGCCCGCTATGCCAAGGATTTTTACCGGTATGATTATGATGTGGTGCTGGTGGACTACCGTGGTTTTGGAAAAAGTACTGGCAAAAGAGGGGAAAAGGAAATGCTGGGCGATATGCAATTCATTTATGAGAAACTAAAAGAGCAATACGGTGAAGACCACCTGATCGTGTATGGAAGAAGCATGGGCAGCGGCTTCGCCACTAAGCTGGCCTGTGATAATACGCCCCGTTATCTTATCCTGGATGCCCCTTACTTTAATTTTCTGAGGGTCATTGAACGGTTTCTCCCAATTCTACCCATCCGTATCGTTCTCCGTTTTCACCTGCGAACGGATAAATGGTTGCCGGGAGTAAAATGCCATACTTATATCATCCATGGCACCAAAGACTGGCTGATCCCTATCCGCCACAGTATGGCCTTGCAAAAGATAAACCCGCAAAAGGTAACCCTCATCCGTATTCATGGCGGCGGACATAACAACCTTCCTTCCTTTGATGAGTATCACAACTTTGTAAGGGATATTTTGAAATACTGACCGCTTCACCCTCCCGCTGCAGAGCGTAAAAAAACGTATAGCAACTGTTAAGGATTGTCTAATTCCCCGGGCACCCCGGCAAATGGACTATTATTTGACTTACTACCAAAAAACGGAGGTATGTATGAAACTGAAACTTTACATTCTGATTTTCGCCTGCTTAAGTATCCTGGCCCTTTCTTGTAAGACGGCCAGCAAACTGTACGAAAAAGGAAACTACACGGAAGCTGTGGAATTAGCAGCAAAAAAACTGCAGAAAGATCCTGATGATCCTAAACTGCTCAACATCATTCAAAGCTCTTACAGCTTTGCCGTGAATGATCATGAAAGCCGTATCCGGAATAATGCGGAAAGCAATAACGAATTAAAATGGGAATGGATGTATAATGAGTATGTCTCCCTGCAGCGTATGTACGATGCGATATACCGGGTGCCTTCCGTATTCAATTTGGTAAAACCAGCGGACTACTCTTCTTACCTGGTCACCTATGCCGAAAAAGCAAGTGCTGTTCGTTATAACAGGGGCATGGCCTTTATGCAGCATGGAGATAAACAAAGCTCCCGGAGTGCTTACAGGGAATTCCAGGCGGCTTTGCGGTTCATGCCTGGTGACCGGGAAATAACCATGAAACTAAGTGAAGCGTATGACTATGCTGTAACGAATGTGATCATACTGCCTATGCAACAGCAAGGTGGTTATGTGTACAGTTCTTATACAGTTGGAGGTAATAACCTGGACGACCAACTGATCCGCAGCCTGCAATACAACAGCGGCAACGAGTTTGTAAAATTCTATTCAGCCTGGGATGCAAGGAGCAATAATGTACGGGTGGACCAGGAAGTGGATATGCGTTTGGCGGCCATCGATATCGGAAGAGATCATGATGAAAAAAGTACCCGAAAAGTGATGAAAGAAGTGGTGATCAAAGAAACGGTATATAAACCCGACTCTGTAGTAAGGGAATATGCAAAAGTGTATGCCAATATTACCACCACCCAAAGAACGATGAGCTCTACTGCCCTCCTGCAAATCTCTGTAAGAGATGAGAACGGAAGATGGTTATGGAATGATAATGTTACCGGCAATCACAACTGGACCACTTCCTTTGCCACTTATACCGGAGATGCAAGGGCACTGAGTGAAAGCGACAAACAACTGATAGAAAGAAGAAGAGAGTTTGCGCCCCCTGAAAGTGAGATCCTGAAATGTATGCTGGACCAGATCAGCAACGATGCGCTCTACCGGATCAAAAGCTACTTTAACAGGTATCGATAAATAAATAACGGAGTAAATTAAAGGACATGAGACCCATGTCCTTTTTTCTTTTCATCTTTGCCCGGCAATTGAATTAAACAACAGGGTTAATCCTCCGGATGAATAAGAAGAAAGTTTTAAAATGGCTGAAGATCCTCGTCGTCATCTACCTGGCAGGTGGAGTGGCGCTGTACTTTCTGCAGGATGTGATCCTTTTTCATCCCGTATCTCTTAAACGGACACACCAATACGACTTCCCGCAGCCGCATAAAGATATCAGTATCCCAATCAATGATAAAGACACACTTAACCTCATCGATTTTTCTTCTACCGGTCCGGCAGCCCGTGGTGTGGTGCTTTACTTTCATGGAAATAAACGGAACATCTCCTGGTATGCCAAATACATCCCTTATTTCACCCGGCATGGATACGAAGTGCTGATGATTGATTATCCCGGCTACGGAAAAAGCACGGGCAAACTGACGGAAGAAAAATTATACGACTGGGCATTACAGGCATATACTATTGCTATTAAAAAATTTGCGGCAGACAGTATCATCATTTATGGAAAAAGCATGGGTACAGGCATTGCGGCACAACTCGCTTCAATAAGAGAATGCAAAAAACTGATACTGGAAACACCGTATTATGATTTCCCGTCAGTGATCGGTCATTACCTGCCGATATACCCGGTGCGGTGGATGATCCATTACAATCTGCCTACCCATGAGTACATCAGCCGTATCAATGTTCCCATCACCATTTTCCAGGGAACAAAAGACCGGCTGGTGACCTACAGTAATGCAAAGAGATTGATTCCTTTATTAAAGAAAGGTGATGAGTTCATTACGGTTAAAGGTGGCGGACATAATGATCTGTACCAGTACCCGGAAGTGGTAAGCAAACTGGACTCGTTGTTACGATAAAGGTTCATATTGGTTCGCCGCTTCTCAAAATACCACAAACAGGGTATTGCCACGGACCTGTTGTCATTCTATCTTTACCGGGTGAAACAGTTACTTATTTTATGCCTGGTGTTCTCCTCCTTTCGGACCACTGCACAGCAAGCAGCCACTTACTCAGAGCTGCTTAGAATTGCCAGTGAAATAAATTTAAATGACAGCCTGTTACTGACCTCTCTTGATAAAAGCATGAGCCCCGTTGATACTATTACCGTTAAAAAGTGGTTCTCGCAGGTATTGTCCGGTTCGCAAAACAGCAAACTAAAGAACAGGGATTTTTTCCTTGCCGGAAAGATCACCAGCAACGAAAACTTTGACCTGTATATACTGGTGGAAGATAAAAAGAAGGCCGACACATCAGTGATGCAGGTAGTGCACCTGGTAACTACTAAAAAGGACGGGCATTATATTGCCTCCTTCAAAGCGGCGATCACGGGAAGCAAGAAGAAATCAAGTTATAATACTTATTCCTGGTTGTATAAAGGATTCAACATCGTGCAGGATTCGAAGATCACCACCAGCACTGCTTCGCTGGCAGATGTGACCCAATATAAGATCAACAATACCGGAAGATTCATCATGTCTTCCAACTACTGACAGTTATTCTTCCAGTGTTACTTTCGATGTTGTTACGGTAAGGGTGTATTCCACTCCCACTTTCAGTGCATAATTCTTGTCGGTATGGCTTACCGGGAAATCAAAACAAACAGGATAGTGATATTCACTGACAATATCCCTCAATATCTCATGACCTGTTTGTCCGAATGGCCTGTCTGTATCTTTTGTATCGGTAAAGCCGCCAAAGATCAGTCCTGCCAGTTTGGATAATTTACCACTGCGTTTCAACTGGTGCATCATCCGGTCGATATTGTATAATTGTTCCCCCACATCTTCAATAAATAAAATGCGGCCCTTTGTTTTTATATCAGAAGCGGTTCCTGTCAAATGGGCCAGCAATGCCAAATTACCACCCACCAGTTCGCCCGCAGCTTCACCGGGGCGGTTGTATTCATGCACTGCCGACTGGTACCGGGCTTTCTTTCCTTCCAGTGCATTCTTTAGCGACTGCACATATTCATTGGTGGCGCCTCCTTCATTAAATGCACCGGCCATGGGTGCATGAAGAGAGGCAATACCATACCAGGCATAAAGATGGGCGTGCAGTACCGTTATATCACTATACCCGATGATCCATTTCGGATGCTTCCTGAATTTCTTAAACTTTATCCTGTCTATGATGCGGCCGGTGCCATAGCCACCGCGGGCACAGAGCACTGCTTTTACTTCATCATCATCCAGCATTTGTTGCAGATCATGCAGCCGTTCTTCATCTGTGCCGGAAAAGTAATTGACGGAGGAACCGCCGACCGTAGTGCCCACTTTTACGTTGTAGCCCCATTCCTGCAAGGTGACAATACAGGTCTGCACCTTATCCCTGTTCATATATCCCGCCGGGCAAACGAGGCCGATAGTATCTCCTTTCTGTAAATAAGGCGGCACCTTTATCATGATTCAAATTTTAATGGTTCAAACTTTAGCTGCCAACAAAATAAACCATTTACGTAATTCTTTTACTAATTTTCTGCTGTGGATGATTTACAAAAAGCCATAGAAAATATCTCGCCGCTTTCGCCGGAAAGCCTGCCCCCTTTTTTGCAGGCCTGGAAATACTGGGTTCTTTCAAAAGACCAGTTGCTGCTGCGGGAGCATGCCGTTTCGGACTATATCTACTTTATCAAAAAAGGAGTAGCCCGCATTTATTACCACAAAAACGAAAAAGAGATCACCGAATGGGTGGCTATGGACAAGCAATTCTTTCTATCCATTACCAGTTTCTTTCAGCGTCAACCCAGCCACCTCATCATCCAGGCCCTGGAGCCTTCGGAAGTGTATGGCATTCATCATAACGACTTTATGGCCCTGGCCGATCAATACCATGACGTGGAAAGATTGCTCCGCAAAATGGTAACCGCATCCCTCATCCTCTCCCAAATACGAATGGACTCCATACAGTTTGAGACCGCCCACCAACGCTATGAAAGATTGTTGAACAACTCCCCGCAGATCATTCAAAGAGTACCATTATCCTATATCGCCTCCTTCCTTGGGGTGACCCTGGAAACGCTCAGCCGGATAAGATCAGGGAAATAGTATTATTTGACAATTATCAAATCAACCTGTTGCAATCGCCATGACCTTTGGCTCCTAAAACGATTGTAATATGAAACTCCTCTTTGCTATTACCACTTTATTGCTGATCCCTGCATTCACCTTTTCCCAAACTGCAAAAGCCAAAGAACTGGTGGCACAACTAACACTGGAAGAAAAAGTGAACCTGGTAGTGGGAATGGGCATGAACATTCCCGGGTTGAATACCGGCGGAGCCGTAATTGGCCAAACGATGGATAAAGTTCCCGGTGCAGCCGGTACTACTTACAGTATTCCCCGCCTTGGCATCCCCAATACCGTTTTGGCCGACGGACCTGCCGGTCTGCGTATAGAACCAACCCGGAAAGACGACAGGAACACTTACTATGCCACTGCCTGGCCGGTAGCTACTTTGCTCGCTTCCTCCTGGGATACCAAACTCGTGGAGCAAGTAGGGGTGGCAATGGGCAATGAAGTAAAAGAATATGGCGTGGATGTGCTTCTTGCCCCGGCATTGAACATTCACCGCAACTCATTAGGAGGAAGAAACTTTGAATACTATTCTGAAGACCCGCTTATCTCCGGTAAGATGGCTGCTGCAATAGTTAACGGCATTGAATCAAACGGTGTGGGTACTTCCATCAAGCACTTTGCCGCTAATAACCAGGAAACGAACCGCACTTCTGTCAATACAATACTAAGTGAAAGGGCCCTTCGGGAAATTTATCTGAAAGGGTTCCAGATAGTGGTGAAAGAATCGCAACCATGGACTGTAATGAGTTCTTATAACTACATAAACGGCACTTATACTTCAGAAGACTATGACCTTTTAACAACCATACTCAGAAAAGAATGGGGTTTCAAAGGAATGGTAATGACCGATTGGTTTGGCGGCAAAGATGCCGTAACACAAATGAAAGCCGGTAACGACCTGCTGATGCCCGGTACACCAGCACAGAAAAAAGCGATAACAGATGCTGTGAGCAACGGTACCCTGGACATGAAAATACTGGACGAAAATGCAGGCCGGATAATCGATTACGTATTAGGCTCACCTGCTTATAAGAAATATGACTTTAGTAATAAGCCCGACCTGGCCGCTCATGCCGCACTGGTACGCAGCGCAGCGGCTGAAGGAATGGTATTATTAAAAAACACCAGCAATGCGCTGCCGCTAAAAGGCAAAACAACTGTTGCTGCTTTCGGCAATACCTCTTACAGCTTTATTGCAGGCGGCACAGGCAGCGGTGATGTGAATGAAGCTTACACCATCTCCCTGGTGCAGGGATTAACCAATGCCGGTTACCAATTAGATGAGGAAATAAAAACGGGGTACACCAATTATCTTGATGCGTATAATAAGGCGAACCCGAAAAAGAACTTCTTCCAGGAAATAATGAACCCCACACCTGCCGCACCAGAGTTTGATGCTTATAAAAATATACTGGATAAAAAGGCTGCCGAAACCGATGTGGCATTAATAACCATCGGAAGAAATGCCGGTGAGTTTCGTGACCGCAAAAAAGACAATGACTTCTATTTATCTGATGCTGAAAAAGCATTGATCCACAATGTGGCGGCTGCTTATCATGCCAAAGGAAAAAAAGTAATTGTGATCATCAATGCCGGCGGCGTAATAGATATCGCATCCTGGAGAGAGGAAGCCGATGCCATCCTGCTGGCCTGGCAAGGCGGCCAGGAAGCAGGCAATGCAGTGGCAGATATACTGAGTGGCAAAGTAAATCCCTCTGGTAAACTGCCCACTACCTTCCCTATAAAGTATGAAGATGAAGCTTCCACCAAAAACTTCCCGGGAATTGAATTTCCTGAAAGAGCTACAGTGGGAAATATGGGCATGAAGATCATTCCGGGTGAAGTAACGTATGAAGAAGGCATTTATGTAGGTTATCGCTATTTCAATACGTTTGGTATAAAGCCTGCCTACGAGTTTGGTTTTGGTTTATCCTATACTGATTTCAGCTATAGCAACCCTATACTAAGCAGTGCCAGCTTCGATAAGGAAATTACGGTGACGGTGAACGTGACGAACACCGGTAAAACTGCGGGAAAAGAAGTAGTACAATTATATATCTCTGCCCCGACGGATAAACTTGACAAACCGGCAGCAGAGTTAAAGGGTTTTGCAAAAACAAACCTGCTTCAGCCCGGGCAATCACAACGGATGAGCTTTACAATTGAGGCTGCAGACCTCGCTTCTTTCAATACAGCCGCCACTGCATGGATTGCAGATGCGGGAACTTACAGTGTGAAGATCGGCGCCTCTTCCACGAACATAAAACAAAGCGGTAATTTTTCTTTGGCAAAGGAAATAGTAACGGAAAAATGCTTTAAGGTGCTGGTGCCACAGGTGCCGATTACAGAATTAAAGAAATAAGTACTGGAAACTGGTGGAGTGCCCAAGTTTGAAAATGGATGGTTTTTTATTTTTTGTGAACCACATAGGATCATAGGGACATAGGCTAAACATAGGGTTTTACTATGTGTGTATTTCTATGTTTCTGTCCTACTATGTGGTTCATACCAATTTCAACCCAACCCACTCCCCCTATTCGCAGCCGGTTTTCTTTTAGTAACTTTAGCCCGCTTCACTTTTAAAAATGAATTACATGAAAAAATTCTTTGCCGCCGGGGTGATATTGCTGTTTGCTCTTCCCTCTTTTGCACAAGACCTGAGCCTTTACCAGAAAAAAGAATACGCCTACAGTGAAGGGAAGATATTGCCTTACCGCATCCTGTACCCGGAGAACTATGATAAAAGCAAAAAATACCCGCTGGTGTTATTCCTTCATGGCGCTGGCGAAAGAGGGAATGACAATGAGAAACAATTGGTGCATGGTTCCAAAATGTTTCTGACTGAGGCTAACCGGACAAGCTACCCGGCCATCGT
>JBEBIF010000352.1:0-3823 GCA_040080515.1 Chitinophagaceae bacterium
ACCCAGGCAATAGCCCAAAAATGCGGGAATTGCCAAAAGAACTGAAACGCAAATAATATCCACCCTCCGGTTGAAAGCTTGTCATCTCCCGCAGCCCAGCCTATTAAACAAGGCAATGCTCCGGGTACCGCTCCCATCAGCACCGCTATTGAATTTACTTTTTTCAATGGCGTGTATATAAAGGCGTACAAAAACAAACTGAAAGCTGCTAATCCTGCTGCCAGCCAGTTGAAATAATTTCCCAGCACAAATACACCGATGGCTCCCGTTACTATTGCAAAAGCCCATCCCTCTGTTTCACTCATCCGGCCCGAAGCCACCGGCCGCTTAGCCGTCCGCTTCATTTGTGCATCCGTATCTTTTTCAACTACCTGGTTGATGGCATTAGCACTACCTGTTACCAGCATCCCACCTGCAAAGAGCAAGAGTATCATCATCCAGTCGTACTCCACCACCTTCGGCGCCAGCAAATAACTGATCACACTGCTGAACACCACCATGATACTCAGTGAAGGCTTCATCAACTGTAAATAATCCTTAATCTTCTTCATCAGCCTTCGCTTTGCGAGGCTTGCCGAAGCAATCCCCGCTATTTTTATTTTATGTTCCCATCTTCTGTACTACTATCATCGCCTGTTGTGTCACTCACTTCATCGTCCCGTTCGCTATTCATCAATTGCTGCGCCCCTCCAGGGCACCTAATACATTCGTCTGTTTCATTCCCCGGATTTCATCCGGGGCTATTCATGTTCGACCCCTTCGGGGTCTTATTACCCGCAAGAACTTTTCAAAAAACCACGATGTATTTCATTCTCACATCTTCACATTCCCACATTTCCTCATTATTTCTAATGCTTACTCTCATGCTCTCCCACCGGCTCTGTCTGTGGAATAAATTCTCTTCCGTCTTTTGCATAATCATACGGCCAGCGGTGTACTTCCGGAATCTCTCCTTCCCAGTTGCCATGGCCCGGACGAATAGGTGTTGTCCATTCCAGTGTATTGGCGCCCCACGGATTCGGCGTTGTTACTTTTCTTCCTTTGAAAATAGAATAGAAGAAATTGAACACAAACATCAGTTGTACTGCAAACACGATAATGGAAACTATAGTGATCATTTTATCCAGCTCCGTGAAATTATTAAATGATGCCCAGCCTCTTTTATCCAAATAGCGGCGGGGAATACCTGCCAGTCCCTGGTAGTGCATTGGCCAGAAGATCAGGTATGCGCCAATCATCGTTACCCAGAAATGGATATAGCCCAGGGTATTATTAAGATAGCGGCCAAACATTTTCGGGAACCAGTGATACACACCGGCAAACATGCCAAAGAAGGAAGCCACACCCATTACTATATGGAAATGCGCTACTACAAACATGGTATCATGCAGATGAATATCGATAGTGGAGTTCCCTAAGAAGATACCCGTTAAACCACCGGAGATGAATAAGCTTACAAAGCCTATTGCAAACAAGGTAGAGGGAAAGAACCTTATATTACCTCTCCACAAAGTGGTGAGCCAGTTAAATACTTTAATGGCCGACGGCACCGCAATCAGCAGCGTTAGCAATACAAAGACGGATCCAAGGAATGGATTCAACCCCGTTACAAACATATGGTGCGCCCACACAAGGAAGGCGAGGATGGCAATGGCAAATAACGAACCGAGCATCGCCATGTATCCAAAGATTGGTTTTCGGGAATTGACAGACAATATTTCCGACACCATTCCCATTGCCGGCAGCAAAATGATATACACTTCCGGGTGACCGAGGAACCAGAACAAGTGCTGGTACAGGATAGCACTACCTCCTTCGTTTGGCAATATTTCTCCGTTCACAACAATGTCGCTCAGGTAGAAGCTGGTACCCAGGTTACGGTCAAACAGTAACAGGATAGCACCGGACAACAACACGGGGAATGATAATACGCCAAGTACAGCTGTAAAGAACATTGCCCATATGGTAAGCGGCATTCTTGTCATGCTCATCCCTTTGGTACGCATGTTCAGGATGGTAGAAATATAGTTAAGGCCACCGAGCAAAGACGAAACCACGAACAGTGCCATACTCACCAACCACAGGTCGGCTCCTAATTTAGAGCCATCTCCTGCCTGTCGTAAAGCACTTAGTGGCGGATACATGGTCCATCCTCCGGAAGCAGGGCCTGTTTGAATAAACAAAGAAGACAGCATTACAATACTGGCCAAAAAGAAGAACCAGTAAGAAAGCATATTTAAAAACGGGGAGGCCATATCCCTGGCCCCGATCTGAAGCGGAATTAAGATGTTGGCGAATGTTCCGCTCAATCCTGCTGTCAGTACAAAGAACACCAGCACTGTACCATGCATGGTAATGAGGGAATAATAAAATTCTGGTTGTATCTGTCCTCCCTTGGCGGCACTTCCAAAAACTGTTTCAAGGATCGGGAAGTTTTGATCAGGGTAGCCCAGCTGTAAGCGGAACAACACGGAAAACAATCCGCCAATAATGGCCCACACAATACCAGTGATCAGGAATTGTTTGCCAATGGTTTTGTGGTCCATACTGAAAACGTACTTAGAGATGAACGTTTCCTTATGATGGCCGTGGTGCTCCTCATGATGATCTCCATGTGAGGATACTGCTCCGGAATGTGCATGCAATGCTTCGCTCATAATCTTTTATTTTGATGACAACAGCTGTTGTCTTTTGTTCCTGTTTTTTTACTTTACGGCAGTCACTACGGTTAAAGGTTTAGCAGCTGCTGTATCTTTTATTGCTTTGGGATCTTTATCCGGAAATGCGGTATAGTATTGCGGTTTTTTAGCCGCCATCCACGCATCAAACTCTTCCTGTGTTTCCACCACTATTACTCCTCTCATGCCAAAGTGTCCTTTGCCGCACATCTGGTCGCAGGAGAGTTCATATACAAAATCCGGGTTGTTTGTTTTTTCACGCATTTGTTTTGTGGTATAGGTAGGGGTAAACCACATAGTAGTAGGTGTGCCCGGCACGGCATCCATCTTCATCCGGAAATGTGCCAGGCCCACATCATGTATCACGTCTTTTGCGCCGATTACCAGTTTTACCGGCTTGTTCACCACCAGGTGCATTTCCTGTTCCATAAAAATATCGTCGTGGTTAGCAGGGTCTTCCCATATCTGTCCTGCAGGATTTCCCGAAGCCGGATCTACATTCTTAAAATATTTTTTTCCCAATATGCCATCTTTACCAGGGTACCGGAATTCCCAGCCGAATTGTTTACCTACTACTTCCACCACCATTGAATTTTTAGGTGCATCGCCGGTGATCTTAAACCAGTAGAAAATTCCAAATCCAACAAGGATCGTTAATGTGATAGCCGGTATCACGGTCCAGATCATTTCCAGCTTATTATTATGCGGGTAATAGTAGGGCTTGCGGGTATCTGATTCCTGGTACTTATAAGAGAACCAGAAAAGGGCTACTTGTGTAATAATAAATACAACAAAGGTCAGCGCAATGGTAATATAGAGCATTCGGTCTACCAGTACCCCGTGATCAGAAGCAGGCACACCCAGTATCTTTCCTTTCAATTTTTGATTGCAATAAAATACACCGATCAGCCCGATGATAAGGAATGCCAGCAACAGGAAGGCATTGACACGGTTGGCCTGCTTACGGGCTTTTTCTTCTCCCCTCAGTACGGCCACATATTCACTGGCCTTGGCAATCTGAAACGTTATCAGAAAACCCAGCGCTAAAATTGCAACGATGAACAATGTTTGCATAATCTATAAAATCTAAATTCCAAATTAAAAAATCCAAATTCCAACGCACAGACAAGGCATGCCTTGTCTCC
>JBEBIF010000038.1:0-16010 GCA_040080515.1 Chitinophagaceae bacterium
CATCCTGGCTGACACCATAAAGCATTCTAAGCATCAAAATTTTACCAGCATATGAGGACTGGTTTATTGGTATTGGAATATAACCAAGAAATCTAATTATGACCGGCATAAACTGAATTAAGGGTATGGATCGGTTATTTTCCCAACCCGTAATACTATCTTCACAAACGCCAAAAAACTTGGCTAGGTCATTTTGAAGCATACCTAAAGTTATTCGCCTTGCTCTGATGTGATCACCAACTGTGACTAGGGCTTTGGGATATGCTTTTGAAACTGGTAATGAACTCTTTAATTCAATATCGCAGAATCCCAACACACCCCTGCCCCTGTGGTTACTATAATCATCCGGACAGGGAATGCAGTTGTCCGCCGGGTACTGTTCAAAAATACCTGAACAAGATATCAGGGCCGCTGCTGGACAGAATAGATCTGCACGTGGAAGTAACTCCTGTTCCGTTCAGCGAGTTATCTTCCGGCAAACAGCAGGAAAGATCTGCCGGCATCAGGGACAGGGTAATTGCAGCAAGGGAAAGACAGGCGTTGCGATATAAAGATCATCCGGGTATTTATTGTAATGCACAAATAAGCAGCAAGATGCTGAAAGAGATCTGTGTGATCGATACTGTGGGGGCAAACTTGTTAAGAGCTGCAATGGAAAAATTGAATTTATCAGCCCGTGCTTATGACCGGATATTAAAAGTATCCAGGACCATTGCCGACCTGGAGGGAGCTGCTGATATCAAACCGGAACATTTAGCGGAGGCTATTCAGTACAGGAGTCTGGACAGAGAAGGATGGGCGGGGTGAGATTGCTGAATGGTCATTCTGCACATGTCAGAAGGTCACGGAAATGGGCAACGCATCCGGAATTTTATGCATTCAATACCTTTAATACTTATCGAGGTGAACTGGATGAAGCTGAAATTGAGAGTCCTCAACAACCAAAAACTGAATTCCGAAACTTTCAATAATTTAATTCCCATAAGCATGAAAAAACTAGCATTTCTTTTAGCCCTTGTCGGATTTATAGCGGGATTAACGGTCCATATTCTTTCTGCAGGAGGAGTTGATGTCAATGAGAAATTTTCGTTTGTCTGGGTATTACATGTAGGCGTTTTTCTTGTATGGGTACCGGTGATGTATTTATTGATGAGGGATGATGAATTTAGCTCATTGCAGCAAGCTGGCGGTATGGTTGCCTTAAACCCGCTAACCTTATTCGGGGTCTGTTTTAGAGGTACACCCCGTTGGATGACCATCTTAATTGGCTGTTGTTTTATATATGCCGTATTTAATATTGTACGCTTTATCATTTCAGGACCAGCAGATGCAGAGATCAGAGATGGCCAATATACGCTGCTAAGTAAGGGAAAAATTTTTGCGATTATAACTGAAGAGAGATATCATTATCACCGGGCAAATCAGTTACGGGGTTTTTCCGGGCATTGGATCGCATTCTATGGTGCGGCCATCGGCATATTGTATCCTCTTATTTTTCATGCTAAGCGAAGTGATTAAACCCAATAAGCCTGGTCCTGCCATCTTACTCGCCATACAAATCTCTTTGCGAAGAAAGTATCTCCCGGTATTTATTAAATAGTTTGGTTTTGGATATAAAACCAATGAAATTTTTGTCTTTATCCAATACGGGCAAATACCAGCTTTGAGTAACATCAAACTTTTCCATTACGGTATGCATGTCCTCATCCCTGCGTAAAACAGCAGCAGGTTTCTTCATGATAGTCCTTATTCCTATTTTTTCAAATTGATCCGGCTGGAAAAGTTTTTGTTTGATGTCGTTCAGCTCAATGATACCAACAAATTTTTCTTTTGCATCCACCACAGCAAAAATGTTCTTTTCACTTCTTTTAATTATCTCGACAATATCCTTTAGCTTTTTGTCAATACTGATACTTTCATAATTATCCTGGATCATTTCTTCAAGGCTGATAGAAGTAAGAATATTCCTTTCTTTTTTATGAGTGAACACTTGTCCTTCGAGGGCTAATTTTTTGAGATCCATTGAATAAGGTTCGTAAGACTTAACGATAAAAAAGGAAATCGACGACACGATCATCAATGGAATAAAAAGTTCATATCCGTTCGTTATCTCAGCGATCAAAAAGATTGCGGTCAACGGGCAATACATTACACCACTTAAAACACCCGCCATTCCTACAAGGCTAAAATTACCTACAGGTATTTTGAACCAGGGCGTGCTATTAATCAACTTTGAAAAAAAGAAGCCCAGGTAGGAGCCGGCAAATAATGAAGGAGCAAAATTTCCTCCGTTACCGCCACTCCCTATGGTAATTCCAGCTGCAATAGGTTTGAAAAGAACTATAAGGGCAGTAAATGCAATAATACCCCAGTTCTCCCCCAGCTTTGAGAATAGGGTGGTATTATCGGAAAATGTGTCGAATGACCCATTCGCCACCAGTTTTACCCTGTCATATCCCTCACCAAAAAGAGGAGGAAAGACAAAAAAAATGGCTAAGAGCAATACTCCACCGAAGGCAGCTTTAGCAAATCCATTCAATTTCCAGGCATGTATTCTCTGTTCTGTTTTCTTAAATACTCTTGCATAATATAAAGAGATGAACCCGGCGAGTATCCCAATCAGGATATAAAAAGGCACATTGTTGTAATCAAAGCTTTGCTTTAATACAAAATTGAATAAGGAAGATTCCTGCAAAATGATCTTTGAACATAATACCCCTACCACCGAAGAAATGATCAACGGTATAAAATAGCTAACCACTGTTTCCGTAAGTAATACCTCGACCGCAAAGATGACACCGGCGATAGGCGCATTAAATACTGCTGAAATACCTGCTGCCGCACCACAAGCTATAAGCAGCGTCCTCTCCTGGTAATTAAGATCACTGATGCGGGATACGTTGGAGCCAATTGCTGAACCAGTTGCTACGATCGGCGCTTCGAGTCCTACGGAACCTCCCAGGCCTACTGTAAGTGAACTGGTAACTACATGAGCATAGGTATGCCTGAGCGGAATGAACGAAGATTTACGGGCTATGGCTCTTAGAACCATAGCAATTCCCTTTTCAATTTGTTTCCCCAAAAAGTAACGAACGATAAAAACAGTGACAACAAGGCCGATAGACGGGAACAACAGATATGCATATCGATGAAATGAAACATTCTCTACCCAATGCTGCAAGCGGTGGACAAGTGTTTTAAGTAGCACAGCCACAAGCCCGGAAAAAAAACCAACCAGCGTAGCAATTACCATAATAAACTGGACCCTGCTCAGTTTTGTTCGCAGAAGATTAAGAATGGACTGGTATAGAAACTTTATTCCCATCCCTGACTATCCAATTTGAAGTTGCAAAAGAAAAGCCGCTATGCCAGCTATGAAGCCAATCAGTGCCAACCAGCTTATTCTTTTAAGGTACCACATAAAATCGATATGCTCGATTCCCATGACAGCAACACCCGCCGCCGAACCAATAATAATAGCGCTCCCACCCGTACCGGTCGTTAATGCCAGGAATTCCCAGAAATTATGGTCTGTTGGATATGTAGTTAAATCATACATTCCTTGTGAAGCTGCAACAAGTGGCACGTTGTCAACTACCGCAGAAAGTAAACCTAAAGAGGTTCCAATTGCATAATGATTTTGAAGCTTATCATCCAGGAATCCGGCAACATCTTTCAGTAAACCAAATGACTCCAAAGCCGAAACGGCCAGGAGTATTCCGAGAAAAAATAATACACTTGGACTATCAACCTTCTGAAGAGCCCTGGTAACTGTATATTTTTCAACTTCTCCAGGAAGCTTGTTTTTATGAATAATACTGGTAATGATCCACATTAATCCCAAAGCCAATAACATTCCCAAAAAAGGCGGTAGCCCCGTAGTAGTTTTGAAAATGGGAACAAAAAGCAAAAAGCCAATACCGGAGAAAAGAATAATGCGGCTATCGATATTCTCCTGGGTAGTTGATACTGGTCTCAAAATGGATTCAACTTTCTGACCCCTGAAACGTCTGGCCATAATCAGAGCCGGGAGCACACATACAACAATGCTGGGTAGTATTAGTTGCTTCATAATGTTCAAAGCGGTGATCTGCCCTCCAATCCATAACATAGTCGTTGTCACATCACCTAAGGGTGACCATACACCTCCCGCATTGGCCGCTATCACGATCATGCCGCAAAACCAAAGCTTATCCTCCTTTTCCGTCAATAGTTTTGAACATAGAGAAGCCATTACAATAGCCGTGGTCAGGTTATCAAGGATCGCAGACAGAAAAAAAGTAAGTATGGTGACAATGTAAAATAGCTTCCGCTTACTGGTTGTCTTTATTTTTTGAATGATAATGTCAAAGCCATTATGAGAGTCAATCAGCTCTACAATCGTCATAGCCCCCAATAAAAAGAACAGAATGGAAGCGATCTCTCCGAGGTGATGCATAAGCGATTCTGTAGCCTCGTGTGAGGTGGTCTCGAAGCCATAGATCACCCAGCATAATACACCTGTAACCAATGCACTAGCAGCTTTATTAAGCTTTAACGGATGTTCCAGAGCGATCATCAAATATCCCAGGATAAAAACTGCTGCAATTAGAATAGTTGCCATCTTATTGAATGATTGGAGACAGCAAGTTAAAGTCTGGCTCCTTAATAACAAAATCAGCAACAGTATCTACCAGGCTATTGGTTGAACAGAAGGAAATGCCAATACCCGATTTTTTGATGATGCAAACATCGTTTTCGCTATCTCCAATAGCTAAAGTATCGCCAACGGACACGTTGAATTTTTTACAGAGATGAGTCAGTGCATGTGTTTTGCAATATTCGTGGCCGCAAATGCTTCCTTCGTGAGGAAGATAAAAGGAAGGGATCTTAATCTCCCCGGTCGCAATACTTTTAGAAAACTCCAGTTCATTTCCCAATGAGAAATCAAAGGAAAACTTGTTTTTCATATGATTGGTTATGCAGTCATAACTATCGGATACCAGGCCCACAATAAAACCATTCTTCTTAAGCAGGTCGATTGCTTTTTGCGCATTATTCGTTACAATCATCTCGTCTGCTAACTTCAAAAGCTCGCTGATATTTTTCCCTTTTATTAACCTCGCAATTTGCTTAGAACGTATGAAAGGGTTGTTCTGATTAGTGACTATCTCGAGCAATTCCTTTTCAAAATTAAATTTTTCCGCTGCTGAATAAATAAAACTTCTTCGCAGTAAAGTATTGTCCATATCAAATATGGCCACCTTCTTCAGATTCCGGGAAGTTTCCCGGATCGCAAATTCCAGTTGTTCCCGGATGAGCTGAATATGTTCCAGTGTCTCAAAATTATTCCTGCCCCTGTTCTTTGATTTTTTCAGAATGACCGTAGCCACTTCTCTTGACATCTTGCCTAACTCCTCAAGCGGATGCATTGAATTCTCGATGTGACCGATATAAACTTCGCCGATCCTGGCTCCTTTCTGGTGCATATCGATCAATATCCCGATATCCACTCCATACCCCTCCTCGAATTCGATCATCTCGAATAATTCCTTTTTCCCTGCAATCATACCGCTAAGTGGTTGAAGAAATACTGGGAATTCCGGGTATAAAATAGAAAGAAGCGGTCTTGCCACTAATTCTGTCACCCGCCCCGCTTGCCGGGAAAAATATGACTTGCAAAAGTCCGCCTTGTTTTTGATAATGGGCTCAGAGAGGAGCTTAATAATATTTTCAGGATAAGTAGTAATATCTGCGTCCAAAAACACAAGGATAGAATTATTAGCATACAGAACCCCGTCCTTCATCGAGGAGCCCTTTCCCAGCTTAGTGCTGGTAATGACCGTTGCTCCTGCATTTTTTGCTTCCTCAACAGTATTGTCAAGTGACTTATCATCAACAACGATCACTTCAGATACATCAGGCGAGTCCTTTGCCAGGCGCACAACATGCCTGATCGTTTTCTCTTCATTTAATGCTGGAATAATAACACTGATCATGGTGGTATGATTAATTTACAATCTGTTAAAAATGAGGCCGCCATGCTCGCGGCCTCTACTAAAACTACACACGAGAAAGAACTAGCGAATCTTCTTTTCAGCCATCCATTTGCGCAATGTTTCTATATACTTTGACACATCAGCATTCTCCTCCATTTCATTATACTTTTCAAACCAGGCAAGTGATGCTGCATAATCCTTGGTAATATTTGCTTCATAGCCACCCAGATAACCATAAGCCTTCAACAACATTTTCCTGTTGGCTTCCTTACTCTTTTCGCCTATCTCCGCTACTTTAAGATAAAAAGGCAGCGCAAGGCTGTCGGTCATAGCCGTATCGATAGATGCATTCGCCAAGGCTCGCCAATAATAGCCGTAAACATCTGCCGGGTAACGATCAGTATAAAGAGCAAAAACGCTATCCGTCATCCTGTAATCCTTTGCCATATACCAGGCAAGCCCCCAATTAAACAAATCGACATTGTTTGTTCTATCCTTCCATTGAAAAAGCCTTCCCAGCCACACTGCTTGATTGCCATGATCTTCTTTTTTCTTATATAATTCAGCAAGGGCTGTGGCATATTTAGCTTTATTAATCAAAATGGTATCCATTTCAGCAGCAATAGTATAATAACTGATTGCAGCTTCCTCGTGTCCAGGCTGTTTTTCCGTTAATTGAGCAATCAGCTCGAAATCCGCAGCGATCACCCGTGCTGGATCTTCTTTGGCAAAATATTCTTTGATATGCTGAAGGGCAGCAGTTGAATCACCTGACTTTAAATAAGAATACGCAATTAATTTATACAATCTAGGCTGCGCTTTCCCTGCTTCCTTGCTAATTATTGCTCGGGCTGATTCAATCGCTTTCTGATACTCACCTGTCAGGTACAGCATGTCGGTCATGTAATAGTCGTTCTGGACAGAATAGTCAGTATTGGCAATGTATTTCTCCAGGTATTTCATTGCACTCTTTACATCCCGGTGATAGTAGTGGTTATAGAGCTCCTCCAAAACAGGAGCATAGGTGGAATCAATCCCGTATGCATTCATGAAATGCTCCAGATATACCTCCGGATTTTTCTGAGCAGTGAATATTTTGCCCATCAAATAATAAGCTCTTACATATTTCGGCTCATTTTTTATGGCCTCCTGGTAAGCCAGATAAGCATTTGTAGCATCACCCAATTTCCGGTAGGCAAGACCTCTAACCAAATCAATTCCTGCATTTCGCTTGTCCCTTTTCTTTGCCATATCCAGCCAAGTCAGTGCTGTCGCCGCATTCCCATCTTCTTCTTCAATTGCCACTTCTGCCATATGTAAAAGCAACGATGGATCTTTCTGGGTCTTTTTGTTTGTTAAAAGAGAAGTAAAGATCGCTTCAGCTTCCTGCTTCTTTCCTGTATTTAGCAGGAATCGTGCATGTGCAATCCGGTTGAGTGGATCGGCATTTTCATTTACCGCCAAGAGCAGATGCGTCGCTACATATTTACTTGCTTCATCTGTTTTATCTTGCTCCAGGTAGGATTTAACAAGCAGGTAATTCACTTCGGGTTCTGGTGAATTAACCGTCAGGTATTTTTCCAATAATATTTCTACACTGGCAAAGCGTTCGCTTTCGATCAACTGCTTCGCATCGTGGATATGCTGGGCATGGAGCAAAGCCGAAACACCGATCATTACTACCAGGAATATTGTCAAGCTTTTCATTATCATAGGTTATACTCTTATAATTATTAATTTTTTATACTGCAACAGTCATAACAGGTATGTCTGATTCGCGGCATAAATGTTTTCCTCTTAACCGGTTCCACCAGCCATGTAAGCGGGACTCTTGCCCCGGGTTGACAACGATAAGATTCGCCCGGATGTCCCTGGCATAAGCCAGGATCCCCTCAGCTGTACCAATCTCTTCCCGCAATGCGCAATGAACAACCGGTTTGCCAAAATCATATAGCAATTGATAAGCCTTCATTAAATAACTTCCCTCTGTTTTCGTAATACCACCATTACTACTACCCATCAGGTAAATATTGCAGCCAGTTTCAAGAGAGAGATAATGAGCAACCAGTAGTTTTTTTACCGGCAGGAGATTATGTATTGGCACGACCACATTCTCCAGTTGATTGACATTAAAACTCCGTGTAATCGTCATTATCGGGCAATTAGTTTGTTGGGAAAGCATATTAACATTGATATGACGTAATACAACGCTTTTCAATCGCCTGTGGCTACGAGGAATCAAAATAAGATCGATGCGCTCTGACACGATCGCATCCTTTAACGCGGACTGCCAATATCCTACCGAAACAGCTGAGGTCATTACTAAACCTTCTTTTAATTCAGGCCTGTGCTCTTGCTCGAGCATACTCATTTTTTTACTTAGCTCCTCCTGCGAATAGCCAGTGAGAGAGCCCGTAAAAAAAATATTATGCAAGTGGAGAAGGCTGACGGTAGGAATCTGGGCATGCAGCAGAAAAACGTCACACCCGAATTTATTGGCAAGCTGAACAGCTTTGTTCACGTACCAGCGTGTGTTCCGGTCAAAAGCGACTGGCACAAGTATCTTTGTAAACAGTTTTTGCATACAATAATCCACTTAACGTATTGATGCAAGCTATGCGCTATGGTTAAGAGAGGGATTAAACCAGCATTAGAATTGTATTAGAATACTACAGTTTAAGGGTAGGCAAGGTGATCTTTATGACAGTACCAGTATATTCTCCTGAATGAATAGTTAAATTTCCTTTATGAAGGCCGATGATACGCCGTGTAAGGGTAAGGCCTAGTCCTACACCAGGCTTTGTCCCTGCATTTCTACCCCGATAAAATGGCTCAAATAATTTCTCAACATCTTCCAAAGGAAGAAATTCACTTTGATTACTAAAGACAATTTCTGCCTCTCTGTTCCTGATCTGTAATTCCACTCTTGTTTTACTATCAGGTGAATATTTACATCCGTTTTCAATAATATTCTTGAATGCACTGTTTAGAAGATGAGAATTACCAAACACCATACACTCATTTTCATCTTCGGGAAGATCGGGAAAGGAAAGTTCGATCTTATACTCACTATTTATGCGAAGAACCTCACTGTATGCTTTAGTCAATATTTCATCGACCCTCACTTTTTCAAGTGAAATAGCTCCATGGCTGCCTGCTTTAGCGATCTCCAGGAGATTACGGACCAGTTGATGGAGACCTTGTGTATCCTTTAATACAGAGAAAAGCACATTTTGATACTCTTCTATGGTCCTGTTTTGCAGTAAGGCTACATCGATCTGGCTGGAGATGGCCGTTAATGGGGTGGATAACTCGTGTGATGCATTCGAGATAAAGCGCTTCTCCATAGCAAAGGACTCCTCTAACCTGTTAAGCAATGCGTTAAACGTTTCATTCAGTTGCTTCAGCTCATCTTTACCTTTTCCCGTATACAGCCTATGAGAAAGATTCTGCGAAGTGATCAATTTGACATCATGAATGGTTTGTTTTATAGGATTAACGATACTTCTTGAAAATAAGTACCCTGAGAGCAATGTCAACACAACCGCAAGTGGGAAATAAATAATAAAGATCCTTTTCAGATTGTGGATATAAGCTTCCCCGGAAACATTTTCCGCCGCTATAAGCACAAGTATTCCACTATCATAGTGAAACACTCCGATATCTTTCCCCGAACGCTTTAAGAAATACTCTCCGTCTTTTTTAGCGTTGGATAGCCAAGTGGTATCGGGTTTTAATTCTGTTACACCCTCATCATGAAATTCATAGAGCTCCCCATAGTCCGCCCTATAAACACCAATATTCCTGTTGAATAAAACGGAGGGCACATTAGTATCCAGAGATTTAAGCAGGTTAGTTGTATCATTTCTGAATAAATCAAAAAAATAGGCTGCTCTTCCGGCTCTTGACCTGATCTGCTCCCTGAAACTGCGGTGAATGTTTTCGCTACTTACACTATAAACCAAAAATGCCATTCCGAATAGAATGCAGAAAACGATACCGACAAACAATAGGTTTATTTTGAAGGCAAGCTTCATCAGTTTTTATCTTTGAGGATATAGCCCATTCCTACCTGTGTATGTATTAAAGGTATCTCAAAATTCTTGTCAATTTTCTTACGGAGGTAATTCACATATACATCAATTACATTGGTGCCACTGTCAAAATCAATATCCCAAACATTTAAAGCAATATCTGCACGCGACAATACACGATTCTTGTTACGCAGCAGGTATTCCAACAATTGAAATTCTTTTGCGGTTAGTAAGATCGGCTTCTCATCCCGGGTGACTTCCTTGGTGTCAAGATTCATAACCAGGTCACCAGCCCTTAATTTCACGCCTGTGGCAACAGTTGTGTGAATTCTTTTCAGGAGTGCCCTTATTCTCACCAGTAATTCCCGGAAATCAAATGGTTTTATTATATAATCATCAGCACCCACATCAAATCCTTCGATCTTGTCCTCTACTGCACTCATCGCTGTAAGCATCATTACGGGAACTTTTGGATCGATCTCCCTGATCGTTTTACATAACTCATATCCATTCATTCCTGGCAGGTTAATATCCAGCAATACCAGGTTGAAAATGCCATGCCTGAATAGCCTGAGACCCACCAGGCCATCATAAGCAACCTGCGTATAAAACCCATTTTCGGAAAGGCCCTGTCTCAATGAATCAGCGATTTTCTGTTCATCCTCGACGATCAATATATTGATACCTGTCATGACTACTCTTTTATGGCCAAAATGCAAAAGTACTCCTCCTCCAAAGAAAGCAGACAGACTAGCCAAGTTCTAATGGATTTTTAATCTCCTCCTACCTTATCCAGTCGCCTAAATCAAGTCCTCTGTTAGGGCTCCTACTTTGGAAGAACCAAAGTAGTTGGTAGCTTTCTGGTGCCTTTTAAGGTTTAATTTGCTTTTAAAACAGATCCTTCGTGATGTTATAGGTTTTGCGAGTGTCTCCTTCAGTATCTCTGGTATAATGCACAAATAAGCAGCAAGATGCTGAAAGAGATCTGTGTGATCGATACCGTAAGGGCAAACTTGTTAAGGGCAGCAATGGAAAAATTGAATTTATCAGCCCGTGCTTATGACCGGATATTAAAAGTATCGAGGACCATTGCCGACCTGGAGGGAGCTACTGATATCAAACCGGAACATTTGGCCGAGGCCATACAATACAGGAGTTTGGACCGTGAAGGATGGGCAGGATAGATTTTCCATGAAAAAAAGATGGGTGTTTTTTGATTTGGAAAACCAAAAAACACCCATGCAATTGATTTCACACAGTTGGCGATTTTAGCCAGTTGGGTTGATACTGATACTGGTCCTGGTGATGTCTGTCATGCAACCACGGGTTACACAACCAGCTGTCTGGTAAATGATCGATGTCCAGCTATCACCACCAAATTGCATTTGGTTTTGGCCGAGCCTGGAAACTGTTTTCTTCTTCAGCTCCAGCTTGCGGATAGGTTTTTTGTCCATGATTCAGGTATTTTTGATTTAATAGGAAAAACTGAAAGTGTGCAATTTTCATAAAAGAATGAGGAGACAGTTCTTAAGATACCATCCCCTCACACTATTAATTCTTTACCCGGTAGGGTTGATACTAATACTGGTCCTTGTAAAGTCGGAACCACAACTCCGAGTTACACAGGAACCGGTCTGGTAAATGATCGATGTCCAGCTATCACCACCAAATTGCATTTGGTTCTGGCTGAGCCTGGAAACTGTTTTCTTCTTCAGCTCCAGCTTGCGGATAGGTTTTTTGTCCATGGTTTAATGTTTTTAGTTACTGTGAAATTAGGAATTACAGAAAACTGGCAAATACCCTAATAGGGTTAGGTAGTGGGTGGCGGCCCGGAAAAAAATAACTGCCTGCCTTTCAGTACTTAACAAAAATCCAGGTTGAGCAGGCGGGAAAACTAATTGATATTCAACACCTATTTAGCTGTCAAAGGAGTACAATTGGTGCTTTCAACCGGTCTTCCTTTTGATCTGGGAACGGTAGCTGGAACATAAGATATCGTACACTACCAGCTCATGCAGCCGGGGTTCTGAAAGAAAAAGCCGGTTCAGGTTCATATGAATATAACTGCCGAGCAGGCTGTTCAGTTCCGCTTGCTTACCCGAAAGATCACCAATGGCAATTATTTTTTGTGCAGCCCTTCTTTGCTCCGCTTTGAATTCTTCAAAAATGGCAAGCAGCGGTTTTATCTCATTCGTTTCACTTACCGGGTTTTCCATTGCCAGCTGAATCAGTTTACGGCTATCATTATACTGCTGGTTCAGTTGTTTGAACAATGATTTATTGGCGTTGAACTCTTTGGCAAATTGCAATTGCAGTTGTTGCATCAGCTCATACTTGCTGTCCATCGAATAATCAAATGCATTCAGCAACTCATCAACGCCTCTGAGCGACCAGAGCCAGCGAAACTTCTCTCTCTCATCACCCTCTGTAAGCGACAAAAATTGAAGCTTCATTTTACTATCTGTGAAAAATAATTCTTCTGCTGCTTCTACCAGTTTACTTCCATATCGTTCCATTTCCCGCTGATAGGTATCTGTCTGTACTTTCCACACCAGCCCTTCTTTTTCCAACTGTTTCATGCTTCTTAAAAATAGTTCCATCACCTTGCCAATAGCAGCGGTGTTGGGCAGATGAAACCGTATCCGCAAATGAAATTCGGGATCATAATAGCGTATGAAAAACCATCTGTCAATCAACTTGTGCCGGAGCAGTTCTTCTGTTAATGACTGCACCGGCCCGGCCAATATCTCGTCAGCCGTTTTAGTACCGCAATATATCTTGTAGTACAACCATTCGGAACCGGGTAAAAAGCTGCGTTCCTCCGTACCAGTTTCCTGGTTACCTGCTATTGTAAATCCCGCATCGGTATACACTTTCTGCTTGTTCATCAGCACAGCTACAAACTGGTTGTTGTATCGTTTGCCCTGTTCATCCGTAACGGTCTGCGGACAGGGTTTCAAAAATTCTTTTAACGTAATAAACTCTCTTACTTTGATCGTTTTGATAAAAGTAGCTGCCGATTCTTTACTCTCCAGGTCCACCAATAATTCATTATCTCCATCAGCCAGCACCAGCAGCCGTGGGAGTTGCCAGTGATTTTGAAACTCAGATATAGTTTCTTTCCCGGTAACAATTTTTTCAAAATCCTCTTTGCGTAATTGCCATGCTGTTTCAAAGAGAATAACATTTCCGCATCTTACCCGTGGAAGACATCTGAAATTACGGGCCATACTACCCCAGGTAAACACCATTCCGTTCACCAGCCCTTGTGATTGCATCTCTGCCAGGAAATGATATACCGGCAATGATCCGAAGCTATAATTATGCGCATTGCTCAGCCGGGGGATGATCTCCCTGTTCAGTTTTTTAGAAAATAACCGGATATGCTTGTCCTGCTGCACCCGGATCGTAATGTCTTGCAACGGTACCTGTTGAGCGGATGGTAAAGATGATTGTGCCAAAAAAGGAATTTCATGCTCACGAAACGCCGGATGCAGCAATACATTTCCGACACGGTCTTCCGGTAAATGTATTATTTCTGCAAAAACAATGTTTTCATTTACCTGTTGTTCCTCCCGGGTGATCTTTCTTACCAGGTCACAAATGTTTTCATCAGCATGAGCAAAACGTCCGAGCAAATTGGCAGCACTGGAGCCACTGCATCCTTTGAATACAATTTTTCCTTTCTCCACCACGTTGAACATTACAGACAGCGACGGCGGAAAGCTGGAGAAATCGGAAGGGAAATCGGCCAGCATTGTTTCATCAATAACCACTTCTTTAGCATCTCCCGTTTTTATCAAAAGATCGAAAAGCCATTGTTCTGTTTTACTCCATTTAATATCATAGGTTTCCCTTTCCTTTTGTGCGGGCAGGGCCAGGTTTTCCAGCAAGGGAGACAGGTTGGCACCCGATTGTTCTGTATAACCAATGCCCGTTTCAGCATCCAGCACTTGTAGTAATGGCACCTCCTGGTCTTCATACCGTTTTCTGAACCGCTCTGCAAATGAAGTAAGATTCTCATTGGAAGCAGCTGAAAATAATTTTGCCAGCAACTGAATGGTGTGTTCCAGTTCATTCTTCCATTCTTCTTTAATACTATTCGCCGCAGGCCGGTTGTACATATCTACCTGGAAAAGCTTGTTTTCTTCAAACGGAACATTCAGTTCTTTTATCTTTTCGATGACTGATGAATATACTTCGGGTGAGTTATGGCCCTGCGCATCAATTTCTTTTAGTGATGCTACTATGAATTCCAGTTGTTTACTGAGTGCTGATATGTCATCATTAACAGGTAGATTTATTTTACGCAATACTGCCAGCACCTGGTGAATGAACTCATCTCCTGTAATTGCGGGGTCCAGTTCATTGATCAATACCTGGCTGCCGATCAGTTCGTCTATGAATTCCAGCGCCTCTTCTTCCTCCACGGCTTCCTGCTGTACCAGCAGGTTTTTCAACGCATCAATAGTAATACCGGCGGTTGCTTTTAGCAGCACGGCTTCCAGGTATTCAGAATGCAATACAGAACTTATCTGGTGCACTCTCTTTCCATTCTTATACCTGTATTCAATGTAGCGTACTTCATCACCGATCCGGTAGGCACTGTTATTCGGATAATACAGAAGCCGTTCTTTTATCACTGGTATGGAAGACAACTGTTGTCCTAATGCACATAAGTAATGCATATCCAGGCGGGTGTTTCGCAGCAATCGTGTGGCAGGAATAATTATCCCGGAAGATCCGTTACTCCATTTTACTAAGGAGCATCCGGAGAATAATCCAAAAGGTGTACAGCGGCTGTACATCCGCTGGTAGTATTTGATCAGCGATGTCCTGATCTTACTAATCTCCTTTACATCCTGGATGGTTCCATTTTTTAAGCGGATACATTCGGCATATAATACAGGTGAGCCCAGGTATATCGCTTCCAGGAAATCCGTATCATTCACCAGTGCATTTACTTTTTCTTCATCCACCAAATTTACGAAGGGGATGGCCGGTGTTCGCAACACCAACTCTTCCAGAAAAACAAACGGCCATGCGGCAACTGCAGACTGGTTCATAATAATAAGGACCTGCTCCAGGCCAGATCTTTTTTACACAAATAAGATAATAGTACGAGGTTGATGCCGGGTAATCCATTTATCAGATCACATTCCTTTCCGTTGTACGTATTTTCTTTCCATTCTTTTTCCAGCAATTGTATGGTTCGCCCAATCCAGTAGTCAGCAGCTGTATCAAATAGCCCGTTCTTAGTAACGTTATGAAGGGTACGATAAAACTGGGCCAGCCCTGCAGTACCATGACAGAAATGGGAATCCAAGGCCAGCGTAGCCGTTGCATCCATTCTTTTCACCGTTTGCCCTGAAAGTGTATCCGCCAGATCCGTCCACCGGTTTATTTTAAAAGAGGAGCCGACCCGGTATAACAATAAAATAATATTCAGGTCGCCGTAGCACCAGGCCAGCCGCTGAGAAAAATAGATGTCGTTGTGATCAGTGGCATTAACAGAGAACGGGAAAAAAGCATGTTGCTCTTCTTCCGGGTTGGTTTTCATTTGCTGACTGATGAGAAATTCCATTCCTTTTGAAATAACATCTGTCAATCTTTCTTTTAGTACTCCTGCTTCCCATACATTAAGAAGAATCAGCAGGAAGCCCGCATTGCCATGCGATAAGCCGGTGTCTATCCGTTCTTTTTCTTTTTTATCAATAATAAAATTGCGGAACCAAAGTCCTTTGCCACTGACCACGGCTTTATTACAAAAAGCTGTAACCAGAGTTTCCAGGTATTGCCTGATGATTGGTTCCTTGCTTCTTGTGGTAAAATAATGAACCACTCCCATTGCGCCATGCAGGTAATCGTTTCGGTCTTCCTCTGTTATCTGCTTTAATGCCGCTGCTGCCATGGATGCATCCAGTTCTTTCAGGTCTTCCTGCAGGTCAATTTCTGCCAGTTCCGATCGTTGCAGAAGTGATAATATATAACCCAGTCC
>JBEBIF010000353.1:0-3811 GCA_040080515.1 Chitinophagaceae bacterium
TGATAAATCTTGTGGTCTCTTATCATATAGCAGCTCTAAAAGGATGTGCTTACCTGCCTGCATCCAGAATCGCACTGAGTTTGTGGTCCGCTTGCTGATAAGCAAGTTATATTTCCCTTACACCACCATCAACCCGCATCCCCGCATATCACTTCCATCCATTCTGCCGAGTACTTCAAAGCTTCCATCAGGATAGCATTTGCCCACATCGTCGGTAGCAATAAAAGCGCAGGAATAAATATTGGCGAGGTCGATTATATTGATAACACCGGAGCCGGATGTTTTTAGTTGTAATGGATCTTCTTCATCCCGTACCAGCACTTTCATCCAGGGCGGGCAATGGAAGAGGCCCTCTCCTTTTGAATAGGCCTGTGATAACAGTTCCGTCATCCCATATTCTGAATGAATGGCGGCCGGGCCGAAGGAGCGTTGTAATTTGGCATGTACTTCAGGACGGACCATTTCTTTGCGCCGGCCCTTCATACCACCGGTTTCCATGAGTGTGGTATATCTTAATGGCAACTGGTATTGCTCTGCAAAATCGAGCAGGGCAAATGTGACCCCTATCACCAGTGTTTTTTGCTGTTGCGATTCTAATGTGGCAAGTGTGGTAAATAATTTATCATACCCTTCAAGGTAAAAACCGCTTTGCGGATGGCCGCTGTGCTGTATGAGCTTATCGGTCATATATACCAGTGAAGAATTGGACCGTTCTATATACGAAGGCAATAAGCCGATGATACACCAGTCGCTTACCGGGCCGTAAGTTGCTTCAAATCCTTTGGTGAAACTTTCTTCATACAGAGCTGCACTTTTTACCAGGTGCCGGCTGTTGATCATGCCTGTGGTGCCGCTGCTTTCAAATACCAACTCCGGTTCAAATTCAGTGGTCTTTACCTCATGCGATTTAAAAAACCGGATGGGCAGGAAGGGGATCTGGTCCATGTGCTGTACCGTCGCGGGGTTTATTCCCAGTGCATCTGCATAGGCCCGGTACACCCCATTTTGCCGGTGCTGAAAGGCGAAAACCTCCATTGCCAGCGCATTGAAACTGTCCTTTTTACCGTTAAAAATTTTATGATTCCATTCGTCTGTCATGCCGCTTTATGTGCTCAAATATTGTAAATTTGTGAGAACTCAAATTCCTGCCATGAAATACAGTTATTTAGCAATTGCCGCCGTTACCGTTTTAGTGATTGCCTGTGGCAAAGATAAGTTTACCACCATCCCGCAGGTTGAAATAAAGTCCATTTCTCCCACTACCGTTTCTCACGGTGATGTGCTGAATATGAAAGGCAAGTTTACCGACCAGGAAGGTGATGTGGATTCGGTACTGATCGTTTATAAATGGTATAACGGCGCCACTGTTGTAAGAAAAGATACATTCCGTTATTCTTTTGATGTGCTGGATATTCCTGTAAAGACCCGGCAGGGGGATATAGAGATCACATTTGAATATAATACCAATAACATACCTGACCTGGTGCCACTTCCCGGTGTGTCCATCAGGGATACTACAGCCACACTGGGCCTTGTGCTGATGGATAAAGCCGCCAACAGGAGTGATTACAAAGAATCGGAACAGATCAGATTGAAAAAACCCTGACCTTGGTTTTACAACGGTTAAAAAAAATTACTGCCTTTCTTGTTTATTCCAACCTTTTCATTGCTGTCTGTGCCCTTGCCCTAACGGTTGAAACATTTGTGCTGCTGCAGTTGCCGCAATCTGTTAACTGGTATGCACCGCTGTTGTTTTGCTGCACTCTCTTTGTTTACTGTTTGCATTATTGGGCAAAAAGTAAAAAGGATAAAACGGACAGCCGGCTGGAATGGTGCCGGAAAAATAAAATGCTGCTCCTGGTCTTTCTTTCAGCAAGTGCCCTGATCATTTCCGCCATCGTTATCTATCACCGGAACGATATTTTCTACCGGGATGGTGTTTTCAATTATAAAAACCTGGCCTTATTCATTCTCATTCCGTTGCTGGCATTGGGGTATTCTCACCCGCTTACTCCGTGGAATAAAAAAGGATTGCGGCAGGTGGGCTGGTTAAAATTAGTGTCGCTTAGTTTTACCTGGGGCTTTACCACTACCCTGTTACCAGTTTGGATGTTATTGCCGGGTAATATGAATTCATTTCAATTAGCTATCCTGTTCCTCCATCGCTTTTTCTTTATTGCATCATTGTGTGTGTTATTTAATATCAACGATCATGAAGAAGACAAAAAGGATGGCGTAAGAACGATCGCCGTATCGGCAGGGCCTGAAAAAAGCCTTCGCTATGGTAAGTGGTTTACCCTGTTCATTAATTCTGTAATGGCGGTGCTGCTGCTTTGCTATTTCAAATTGAACCAGCCTGTTTTTTTCATTGCCCTGTTATTGCCCGTAGTACTGGTATTCTGGCTTTACCACCGGTTCATGGCTTCAAAAGAGGAGGCTTTATTTGTGCTGCAGCATGATGGGATGATGATAGTTAAAGCCCTGCTTCTTATCTTCGCTTTACTAACCCGTTCATTATAAATAAGGAATTATGGCAAAATCTGTAAAGGCCTCAAAAACGATCATTACCGAAAAGGCTTTTGATTTTTTTAAACGTTATATCAATAATGCTTCCCCCGTTGGTTTTGAAACCTGGGGGCAAAAATTGTGGATCGAGTACCTGAAACCTTATGTGGACACGCATTATGTGGACCCGTACGGAACGGCAGTGGGTATCATTAACCCGGACCACAAATTCAAAGTGGTGATAGAAGCCCATGCTGATGAGATCAGCTGGTTTGTGAATTATATTACTGCCGAAGGTCTCATTTATTTAAAAAGAAATGGCGGTGTGGACCATCAGACAGCACCTGCATCCAGGGTCCTTATTCATGGAAAAAAGGGCATTGTAAAAGCGGTATTCGGCTGGCCGGCGATACATACCCGCATCGGAAGCCCTGAGCAAAAAGAACCGGCACCAAGAACTGATAACCTGTGGCTGGATTGCGGCGCCCGCAATAAGAAAGAAGTGGAGGCATTAGGGATTCATATCGGTGCGGTGGTTACTTACCAGGATGGATTTGATGAACTGGCGAATAACAATTATGTAGGACGGGCCTTTGATAACCGTATCGGTGGTTTTATGATAGCTGAAGTGGCCCGGATGCTGAAAGAGAACAAAAAGAAATTACCATTTGGTTTGTATATAGTTAATGCCGTGCAGGAAGAGATCGGTTTGCGGGGCGCTGAAATGATTGCCCGCCGTATCAAACCGGATATTGCGATCGTTACAGATGTAACCCATGATACTACCACTCCTATGATCAATAAGAACATAGAAGGTGATGTGAGTACCGGCAAGGGCCCTTCCCTTTCTTATGCGCCGGCCGTGCATAATAAATTACTTGCTGTGGTGGAAAAAGTGGCGGCGGATAAAAAAATTCCGATTCAATGGAGAGCATTGAGCCGCAGCACCGGCACTGATACGGATTCTTTTGCTTATTCTAATGATGGTTGCCCGTCTGTTCTCATCTCTATTCCACTTCGCTATATGCACACCACAGTGGAGATGCTTCACCGTGATGATATAGAAAATACGATCAAACTGATGTATGAGACATTGCTCATCTTATCGCCAAAAACAAATCTCCACTACTTGTGATACAGTACCTGATCTATATTGACCCGGGCAGTGGCAGTTACCTGGTACAGATCATTGCGGCCGCAGCATTGGGTGTGGCTTTCTTTTTCAGAAACATCAAGAACTATATCAAATCACTTTTCTTTCGCTCTGATAAAAAACCAAAAGACAATCCGCCAGCCTGATGTCTAA
>JBEBIF010000354.1:0-3801 GCA_040080515.1 Chitinophagaceae bacterium
ATGCCCGAAAGAAAACTGGAAGAAATGTGTGAAGTGCCAGCAACGTATGACCGCAGAACATTTAACAGATGAACACCAGTTGCAGAGCTATTTTATACAACGGATCGAAAAATACCTGAACAATAAAGGAAGAACACTGATCGGCTGGGATGAGATATTAGAAGGCGGTTTGGCCCCCAATGCGATTGTAATGAGCTGGAGAGGCGAAGATGGCGGGGTGATAGCTGCGCAACAAAAACATGAAGTGATAATGACACCCGGTAACCCGGTTTATTTTGATCATACACAAAGTGAGAATGAAGACTCCGTAACAATCGGCGGTTTTAACCCGTTAGAAAAAGTGTATGCCTATGAACCCATACCGGCCAAGCTGACGGAATATGAATCCAGATTCGTACTGGGTGCCCAGGCCAATATGTGGACAGAATACATGACTAACCCAAGCAAGGTAGAATACATGCTTTTTCCCAGGATGGCAGCGCTGAGTGAAGTACTGTGGAGCAAGAAGGAGAATAAGAATTGGGAAGCGTTTCAACAAAAGCTGCCGGCACAGTTTCAAAGATATGATCTGTGGAAAGCGAATTATAGTAAGGCATATTTTGAGCTAAAATCAGTTGTTGAACCCTCTGAACAAACAGGGAAATTGAAATGGACCTTATCAAACAAATTTGATATGAGCCAGACAACCCTATATGAAATTATTAAAAGGAATACCCATGACACCATAGCCATTTACGATCCAAAAGATTTGAAAATAACAGGATATAGGGTTGTCAACGACACAGTAGTAAGAAAACCAGCTACCCCGGTTTTTATAAACCCCGCTTCTTTCACCATAGACCATCCCGGTATTTACGAAATTGAAAATTATAAACTTCATATTCCTTTCGGCCTGGAATCCATCCGGGACAGATCCTATCCCGTAATCACTATTAAGCAATCCTTTCAATTCAATAAAGCCACTGGTAAAAAAATAACGTTGACCAATCCCGCTTCCGGTAAATATCCCGGCGATGGCGCCTTTACGTTGGTAAACGGTGTGCAAAATGAAAAAGGCTTTGCAAAATCAAAAGAATTCCTCGGCTTCAATGGTACCGATTGCGAAGCCCTCATTGATCTGGGCAAAGAAGAAACCATTAACTCAGTAAAAGTGCATGTACTGGATAGAAAAAGCAGCTGGATATGGCCGCCCAGCCAGATGAAAGTTTATTACAGTGCTGATGGCATCAACTTTCTGGAAGCACCCAATGCAGAAGGCCGTGATGTTGCAGCCGGAGAATTAATTAATGATATTGAATTGGGCTTCTCTCCTGCCTTTAAAACACGATATATAAAAGTGCTGCTGAAAAACTATGGCCCCATCCCACCCGGCAATCCCGGTGCAGGAAACAAAGCCTGGTTGTTTGTGGATGAAATAGAGGTCAAGTAAAGTGCAATTTTGGAATTGGGAAATTGGGAAATCTTCCTATCGTTAAAGATTCATTCTTCTTTAAGAAGATTTCCCAATTTCCCAATTGCACTTTTCCCAATGCTCCTATTTCCCAATTTCCCAATTCTACTTTTCCCAATGCTTTTCTTTCACCCCCTGCCGCCCGCAAAACCCGGCAGCAACCTTCCCTTCAATTTTCTATCTTTATCACTCAAACCAACAGAATGGCCAAACAACCTGTCCCCATCGACCTTTCCGACAGTTTTGAAAAGATTCCCGTAAAGATTTTTCCCGATCAAAAAGATGGTTCCGTTTTCGTCGCCCGGCAGATCGCCGCCTTTATACGGCAAAAACAACTAAAAAAGGAAACCTGTGTGCTGGGATTAGCTACCGGCTCCACTCCCAAATCATTGTATGCAGAACTGGTGCGGTTGCACAAAGAAGAGAAACTGAGTTTTAAAAATGTCGTCACCTTCAACCTCGATGAATACTACCCGATAGACAATGATGCGCTGCAGAGTTATAACCGGTTCATGAAAGCACAATTTTTCGACCTCGTGGATATCAATCCCAAAAATATCCATATTCCAAACGGGGCAGTCAGTAAAGAAGCTATAAAAGAGCATTGCCGGCAATATGAAAAGAAGATCAAAGATGCCGGTGGTATTGACATACAAATTTTGGGCATTGGTAATAATGGACATATCGGTTTCAACGAACCCGGTTCCGGTATTTATTCCAAAACAAGATTGATAACGCTGGACAATTCCACCCGCATTGCAAATGCGTATGAGTTTGCCAATATCTCACAAGTACCCAGGTTGGCGATTACGATGGGCATCAGTACCATTTTACAATCGAAAAAAATATTCCTGATGGCCTGGGGCAGCGCCAAAGCTCCGGTGATAAAAAAGGCGGTGGAAGATGATGATACGGAGCAGGTGCCGGCATCGTTACTCCAAAATCATGATGATGTAACTTTTGTAGTGGATGAAGTAGCGGCTTCCGAACTTACCCGCAATAAATCACCATGGCTTACAGGTGATTGCGACTGGACCCCGAAGATGATAAAGAAAGCAGTGGTGAATATGGCGTTGAAACTGAAGAAACCGGTATTGAGTCTGACCAACACCGATTATAATGAATATGGCCTGAGTGATCTGCTCGTGGAAAAAGGCGATGCGTACGAAATAAACCTGCAGGTATATTACCTGCTGCGGGATACAATTACCGGCTGGCCTGCAGGCAAACCCAATGCAGTGATCCCCACTCACCCGGAACGATCGTCACCTTATCCCAAACGGGTCATCATCTTCTCTCCTCACCCGGATGATGATATCATCAGCATGGGCGGCACTTTTCAGCGGCTGCACGACCAGGGAAATGAAGTACATGTAGGCTATCAAACCAGCGGCAATATAGCCGTGACGGATGAATTTGTTACCCGCTTCCTCGACTTTGCCGTAGGCTTTGAAGAAATAGCCGGTATTGATACCAGTAAGTCGGGTAAGATATTAGACAATGCCCGAAAATTTTTAGCCCGAAAAAAATCAAACCAGGTGGATACTCCCACTATCCGCGCCATCAAAGGATTGATCCGCCGCGGCGAAGCCAAAGCCACCTGCCGGTACGTAGGCATCAAAGAAGAAAATATCCATTTTCAAAATCTTCCATTTTATGAAACAGGAATGATCGAGAAAAAACCCATGAGTGAAAAGGACGTAAAGATCACTATGGAATTGCTTCGCAAAATAAAACCGCAGCAGGTGTATTGTGCCGGTGATTTTGCAGATCCGCATGGAACGCATATTGTTTGCTTTAATGTGGTGCTGGAAGCATTAAAACGTATTAAAAGCGCAGGCGAAGATTGGATAAACGATTGCTGGCTCTGGCTCTACAAAGGCGCCTGGCAGGAATGGAATATTGAAGAAATAGAAATGGCCATACCCATGAGCCCCGACCAGATTTTAAAAAAACGATTTGGCATCTTCATACATCAATCTCAAAAAGACATGGTGCCCTTCCAGGGAAGTGATTCAAGGGAATTCTGGCAGCGGGCCGAAGAAAGAAATGCTGCAACGGCTAACTTATATGCAGACCTGGGACTTACACATTATGCTGCAATGGAAGCGTTTGTAAGATGGCACTACTGATTTTAGATTTCAGATTTTAGAATTACAGGCTTATATTTGCATCCCGTTTGTAATGGCTGCGTAGCTCAACTGAATAGAGCATCTGACTACGGATCAGAAGGTTTCAGGTTTGAATCCTGACGCGGTCACTGATTTTCAATTTTTTGCAAAAGCGACTGATTTGGTAAACCAAATCAGTCGCTTTTTTAGTAGTACTATGTGCCGAGTTAATTTCACCCA
>JBEBIF010000355.1:0-3795 GCA_040080515.1 Chitinophagaceae bacterium
GTTTTAAACCCTGCACCATCAATCCAATACCCGGGGTACCCTGCCTACCGACAGGCAGGATAAAAGGTTCTTTATTTTTTCACCCTGTCTGCCGTTCCGCAGAACTTTTGGAGGAGGCAGGCTTTAAATCTTTAATCCCATGGTTCAGGTAGACATCTCACAGCTCACCAGGGAGTGCAACGGCTGGAGAGAAAAGCTTCGTTCTTATCGTGAAGAATTCACACAAGATGAAGCCAAACTCCGAAAAGCAGCCGGTCAGCCCCTCTCCAAAGAACAGCTCCAGCAAGTAGAGCACCTCCACAACCAATTTCACATCCAGCTTATCAACATTCATGATCTCAAACAGTCCATCAAAGTGCATGACCGCAAAATGAACTTTGAAATGGCAGCGTTTAACGGATCGGCCAATGAAGATACCCTTGTCAGGCATGAATCATTGCATGATGAGTACCAGGCGCTGGAACAAACCTTAGCCGACCTTCGGTCTGAATTTGATGATTTTCTGAAACGAACGTAATACTTGTTTCTTCATATCGCCTGATTAGAATCACCTTAGTACCTAACGGTGTTCATAAGTCTATTCTCTGCCCTTTCGAAGATTTGTAGTTGATAAAACAAATTTCTTCATACATAAACTTATTGCTATGCCAGAATTTGATACCTCCCACGTAAAAAATATTGTCTTGCTGGGCCATGCCGGCTCTGGTAAGACCACATTAGCGGAATGCATGCTATATGAAGCAGGCCTTACCAACCGTCGCGGCAGTATTGCCGAAAGAAATACCACCGGGGATTACCATGAACTGGAACAGGAAAGAGGTAATTCCATCTTCAGTAAACTATTACATACTAAATGGCGGGGCTATAAAATAAATATCCTGGATACACCGGGTTATGATGATTTTGTAGGTGAAGTGATATCTGCCCTCCGGGTAGCCGACACCGGGGTGATGCTGCTCAATGCCGTTATGGGAGTGGAAGTAGGCACGGATATAATCTGGGAATACACTGAACAATTTAAAACCCCGATGATCTTTGCTGTAAACAAACTGGATGATGATAATGCCGATTTCGAAAAAACAGTGCGGGAAGCCAAAGCCCATTTTGGCAGCAAAGTAGTGGTGGTGCAATATCCCCATCAAAGCGGGGTTGGCTTTCATGAGATCATAGATGTGCTGCGGATGACCATGTACAAGTTTAAAGACAATGGCGGCAAACCTGAAAAACTGGCCATACCAGATGATGAAAAAGCAAGGGCAGAAGAACTCCATAAAGAATTGATCGAAGCGATCGCCAGCAATGATGAGACGCTGATGGAAAAATATTTTGACAAAGGCGAACTGGATGAGGATGAAATGAAAATGGGAATGAAAAAAGCGATGATCAATCACGACCTGTTCCCGCTATTCTGTCTTTCTGCAGAACGGAACATGGGTAGCGGCAGACTGATGGGCTTTATTGATAATGTTTGTCCGAGTGCCAATGAAATGCCACCGCAACTTGCAATAAGCGGGCAAAAACCGGAATGCGATGCCAATGGCCCGGTATGTATTTTCATTTATAAAACCATTTCTGAGCCACACGTTGGAGAGCTGTCTTTCTTTAAAGTGTACTCGGGCACTGTTAAGCTGGGAATGGAACTGGAAAATGAAAGCACAGGTGCCACAGAGAAGATCAACCAGTTGTTCCTGGTGGAAGGCAATAAACGGACTACCGTGCATGAACTGGTGGCAGGTGATATCGGCGCCACATTAAAATTAAAAAACACTCATGTAAATAATACCCTGCACACCAAAGGGAAGAATTTTGAATTGCCCCCGATAGAATTCCCTTCTCATAATATGACAGTGGCTATTGAAACATTGAAGAAAGGGGAGGAGGAAAAATTGTCCCTGGCCTTGCATCAGTTACGGGAAGAAGATCCTACCTTATCAGTAGAAGTTTCTTCTGAATTAAAACAAACATTGATCCATTGCCAGGGGGATATGCACCTGGCTGTTGCCAAATGGAAAATTGAACACCAGCACCGGCTGGAAGTAAAATTTGTAAAACCTAAAATTGCTTACCGGGAAACCATTCGTAAAATGGCAGATGCCACTTACCGGCACAAAAAGCAAAGCGGTGGTGCAGGCCAGTTTGGCGAAGTATTCCTGAGAATAGAGCCCTGGTATGAAGGAATGCCCGAACCTGCTGATCTCAACGTAAGAGGCCGGGATGTGAACGACCTGGAATGGGGTGGCAAACTGGTATTTTATAACTGTATCGTTGGTGGCGCTATTGATGCCCGTTTCTTACCCTCTATATTAAAAGGGGTGATGGAAAAAATGCACAACGGGCCGCTTACCGGATCGTATGCCCGTGACATCCGTGTATGTGTGTATGATGGTAAGATGCACCCGGTGGACAGCAATGATATCTCCTTTAAGATCGCTGGCTTACAGGCATTCCGCCAGGCATTTCAGCAGGCTGATCCGCAGATACTGGAACCGATCTATCATGTGGAAGTATTATGCCCGGATGATCTGACCGGTGCCGTGATGGGCGACCTGCAGAGCCGCAGGGCCATTGTGGAAGGAATTGACAGCGAAGGCCATTTCCAGAAAGTAATAGCGAAAGTGCCATTAGCAGAAATGGATGGTTATTCCTCCTCCCTGCGTTCTATCACCCAGGGGAGGGCTAAATTCAAGATGCACTTCAAGGCATATGAAGCATTGCCATTTGAACTGCAGCGAAAGCTGATTGATGAGTACAGCAAGACAGCCAAAGAGGAATATGCCTGATCTTTGAGCTGATCAATTGGCCATATTATAAGCCCCGGGTGACCGGGGTTTTTTATTTGTTTACTGCATACTACTAATACTGTTTGCAAAAATAACTTTCATACATGAGCTCATATAGAAATAAGAAAAGGAGCTTATTGCCCCTTTTACTTTTATCAATCATAGATATATTTTGGGTTTACTTTTTTAGTACCGGAATACTTTTAAGACCGCTGCCTGCAATGCTGATGGTATAAAATCCTGCCGGTAATGAAGCTATATTCAACTCCATTTCACTCAGCCCGGCGATGCAACGGATCGCTTTGCTTTGTACTATTTTCCCGCTCATATCAGTTATTTGCAACAGGCCTTCCTGGTTTTTAAGCAGGGTGAACGACAACTTGATATTCCCGGATGCCGGATTGGGATACACCATCATGAACATGCCCTGGTTAATCCCTGCATTAACCATAACTGTAGAAGAATAGGTAAAGTGGCTGTTATGATCAACCTGTTTTAAACGATAATAGTTTATGCCTGACATTGGATTCTTATCCGTATAAGCATAATATTGTATGCTGCTGCTGTTGCCTGCACCGGGCACGGAAGCCAGGAATGCAAAATCTCTTCCGTTAGCAGAACGTTCGATTTCAAAATGATCATTTCCGGATTCGGTTGCAGTAGCCCAATTTAGCAGGGTTTGATGATCCACCAGTTTTGCTTTCAGGTAGAGCAAGGTTACAGCTAGGGGGGCACTTATTGTAGAAAGCGTTAAGCGGTTAAACTGATCTATACCGGTTTTGGTAACATAGTTTATTGTCTGTTCAATTCCATTTTCCCCGATATTGGTCCAGTTGGTACCTCCATTGGCACTGGAGAACATACCCAAGTTAGATTCCGAGATCACTCCCAGTTCGGTATCAAAATAATAAAAATTTATACTGGCATTCAACCCGGTATTAGTGGTTGGGGTAATATCGAAATAGCGAAAAACAGAAGCACCTGCCTGTTGCACATGCCCGCGTCGGATCACAGT
>JBEBIF010000356.1:0-3779 GCA_040080515.1 Chitinophagaceae bacterium
GTATAGTTGGTAAGCAGGTAGTAATCGCCGGTAATCCGGAACTTAAAGGATGGCAAAAAATACGACGCATGCAAATGGGTATTATTCTCCTTTTTAAAGTTTTCCGCCGTTTTCATCAGGTAAAAACTGCTGCGGCTGTCAAATATAAAAGACGGTGTACGGCTGGCATTTTCAAAAGCCAGTTGCAGCGAACCTGTTTTTTTACCCAATGATTTTTCCAGGCTGATATGTGCTTCATAATCACCTGCATTAAAACCGGTAAAAAACAATTTACCGGTAGCCGTAATCTCCCATTGCAGGTTGCGGGTTTTGTTACGGTACTCTGCATGCCCCGCAGTATTAAAAAAGGTTTCCTTACCTGATGATAACCGGCCACTGATATTTTGGATCAGTACACCCAGTTTGATAAACTGCTGCAGGTTTTTGGCATCAGGAAACTGGTAAATAGAAAAATCATTGGTTAGTACCTTCCATTTTTCGCTGAACACTGCTGTATCTGTTGAATACCGGAGGGCTGTATCGTAATTCGTTTTATAGTAAACCGAATCTCCCACATTATCCTGGAAACTATAAGTAAGCTGCTCTGATTGAAACGTATGTTCAAACCGCAGCCGGGGATAGAACAATGGAATCACGGTAGAGTCTGTTACCACCGAGTCCTTTTTACCGAGGTCGTATTGCTGCCGGAGCAACACCGTAAATTCATTGTACTTGTTGCCCGTTGTGATCTTTGTACTGAAAAAATTAGATGAATACGATTCATCCCCACCGATATAGGTTGGGATAATAAACCGGTCTTTATAAATAGGGTCATCCAGAATTTTTACCTGGCCGGTATCTACTATCCCCCCGTTTTCGGATGATTGTAACTTATTTCCCAGCAACACAAAATAATTGTTGTACCGCAGGTTTTTAGATTGAAATCTGGAAGCAAGTATGTAATTATTATGATTGGTCTTCTGGCTTTTAAAAAAACCAGGGCCATTGATCAGCCTGTAGTTAAAAGAAACATTCCAGCTTGGTTTAATATTTTGTGTATGCAGCAACTCGATCATTTGTTCTACCCGGCTGCCCAGCATGTAGTTGATCTCAGAATAAGGCCTGGTAGTGGAAAAGAACCTGACCTTTTCCATTTTCCATTTATATACATCAAAGGCATGAAAGCCGGGATCAAAACCTGCTGATAAAATGGGAGAAAATAACAAGGACTTTGTGGCATTTCCAGAATTGCCCAAATAAATGTCTGTGGCCGGAATGGGATGCCGCCTGGTAAAATCACGGATGGATGAATCTAATTTGTAACTACGGGTAGAATCCAGGTAGCGGAAACTAATGGTGACAGAATCCTCATTGCCATCCCTGTGACCTAAACTGTCTGTAGCGCCTGTGCCTTTTGTGCCGCCAAATTGCCGGGCCTTATCTCCAAATTTTCTGAAAACATCATCCTGGGCCCGGGCAGCCATTGATAAAAACAAGGAACTGATAAACAAGATGTATGTAAATATTCTTGGGCGCAAAAACAGAATTTAGTGTGTCTCAAAAAAAGGAACGTTGCAAAATAATGCAGCAAAGGTATATCCTCCGTTTTTAAACTGTTAATTAAAAATATCCGTCCCTGACAACTTTAATACGGATAGTTGTAAAAATCACAAACAGTTTCATTACACAACAACCGTCTCAGCACCGGATCTTTCAGCACAACTGTATAATCCAACCATTTGCTCTTGCCCTTACCACCGAAGCCGGTAACTTTTATTTTCCGGTACACCAGGCGAATACCCTGGCTGTAATCCACATACCAGTTCACATGACCAGTGTATAATGGCTGAATAGGTTGCCCGTCCATTTTGTGCCAACCATAGATGGCCACCCGGTTGGGCCGTTTGTCCCTGCTGATCATTTCGCTGATCACCACATCTTTTTTTATTCCGGCGATCAGTCCCTTTCTTCCCTTTCGTTGTCCTTCAATGATAAGATGGTGCTGCCACATGGTGGGTGTGCTGTCACGGAATGCATACATAGGTACCGGTTCCAGCTTTACAGTGGCAGCGCCATAAATGTCATCCACCATTTTTGCTGTGGGCAAAAAACAATCGAAGCTGTCTGCAATTTGTTGTGCAGCCATGGGTGTAATGTTTACCCGTGCCCAATCTTTATCTGTACCAACAGCGAGATAATCGGGGGATACATAATACACTGCCCGTATCTTTTTTCCGGTTGCCGGGTCTGTTATAGAAACAGAAACGGGTACAAACCTTTTTAAAAAGCCAGGCACACTACCCTTTAGTACTTCTTTCAGTACAAAGGAATCTCTTGCTGCCCATACCATGGCTGAAGCTTTGTTATAAAATACGGAGCCCCGGAGTGATGCCTCGTTTCCTATCCAATTCATTTTCTTTACCCCATTACAAGATGTCAGAAGCAGGAGGCTGCCATATAAAAACCGGTTCATAAATGGAAGGTAGAAATTAGTCCTGACACCTGGTCGGCGGCTCCCGATTCAATGTTAAATCTCCTATCTTCGCAGCTCCGAAGGAAGTCCTTTGGACAAATTTTTTTACTGATGAATCTTCATGAATACCAGGCCAAAGAATTACTGAAAAAGTATAATGTCCCCGTACAAGAAGGCTTTGCCTGTACTACTGTACAGGAAGCTGAAGAAGCCTACCGCCAGATCAAAACGCAAACAGGCAGCAAATTCGCAGTAGTAAAAGCCCAGATACATGCCGGCGGACGGGGTAAAGGCGCTATCAAAGAAAATGGCATCAATGGGGTGAAAGTTGCCAAATCACTGGAAGACATACAAGAATTTGCCACTAAGATCCTTGGTGGTACACTGGTCACCATACAAACAGGCCCGGCTGGTAAAGTGGTTAATAAAATATATGTGGCAGCAGATATGTATTATGACGGCCCGAGTGAAAGAAAAGAGTTTTACCTCTCCATCCTGCTTGACCGTACCAAAGGACAAAATGTGATCATGTACAGTACCGAAGGCGGTATGAACATTGAAGATGTGGCCCATAATACCCCTGAAAAAATATTTAAAGAATGGGTTCATCCCTCCGGTGGCCTGCAGGGCTTCCAGGCAAGAAAGATCGCTTTCAACCTGGGATTGAGCGGTGAGGCATTTAAAAATTGTACCAAATTCGTTACCAACCTGTATAATGCGTATGTGGGATTGGATTGTTCCATGCTGGAGATCAACCCGCTTTTCAAAGCCTCTGATGACAAGATCATTGCAGTGGATTGTAAAATGGGATTGGATGAAAACTCATTGATGCGGCATGCAGACCTGGCCTCCCTGAGAGATACAACTGAAGAAGATCCTACAGAAGTGGAAGCCGGTAAATACAATCTGAACTTTGTAAAGTTAGATGGCAACGTAGGCTGTATGGTAAATGGTGCCGGTCTGGCCATGGCCACCATGGATATGATCAAACTCAGCGGTGGTGAACCTGCCAACTTCCTGGATGTAGGCGGTTCCGCAAATGCACAAACAGTGGAAGCGGGTTTTAAGATCATATTAAAAGATCCTGCAGTAAAGGCGATCCTGATCAACATTTTCGGTGGTATTGTACGTTGCGACCGGGTGGCGCAAGGCGTTATTGATGCTTATAAAAATTTAGGTAATATTAATATCCCCATTATCGTTCGTTTGCAGGGAACGAATGCTGTAGAAGCCAAAAAATTGATTGATGAAAGCGGGTTGAAGGTACAGTCCGCAATTTTGTTGAGCGAAGCAGCAGATCTGGTGAAGAAGGCCGTTGCGTAGAGAC
>JBEBIF010000039.1:0-15875 GCA_040080515.1 Chitinophagaceae bacterium
GTCGTGATAACCCGCAAAGCTGAAAGTGTGATACGAGTCTAACCATCCATGATTTGCATGGCCTCTTGTATCAGCCTTATGAAGAATGGTTTTCATTATGAACTCCTTTTTTTATTAAGCGATTATTTTTTCATCTGTTACTTTTTCTGCCAGCCATAAAAACTCGGCCATAAAATTATTGATAGCATTCCGGAATGCTTCATCAAGCAATTCTCCATCAGGTCCAAACTTTTTATCCACTGCCGGAATGATGAGTAAGTATGGGGAAGCTACACCAAATAAGGCCGGAACTAATTGCAATAATTGCTGTGAAGCCCTGATGCCGCCCATAGCACCGGGTGAGGCGGTAACGATGCCAAACGGTTTATGATGCCGCTTGGGAAAATGGTCCAAAAGGTTTTTCAAAGCAGGGGAGTAGCTACCGTTGTATTCCGGGGTTACTATTATGTAAGCATCTGCTTCAAATATCCTTTTGGCAAGAGGTTGAAAATCCGCAGGAGCTTTATCTGGCGATGTCCAGACGGATTGAATGGCCGGAACAGGCCATCCCTTCATATCAATCACATCCACTTCATGACCGCTGTTTTGGGCAAGATTGTTTTTTAAATGTAATGCGACCCGGTGAGTAACGCTGTTTATTCTTGGACTTCCGGAGATGATCTCGATTTTCATGTTTATGTTTTATGGTACAAATATACAAATTCAATGTTTAAACATCAAATTTTATTACTGATTGTTTTGTTAAGACTTTTTTGGCCTGGTTGAAGCTGAAACCTTTAATTTCGGCAAGTATAAACCTTAAACAATGATCAACCGGAGAAAGTTCATCGGCTCGTCAGTCTTTAGCTCTGCTGCACTACTATTCAGCAAAATTGGCAATAGCGATCCACAACCCGTTACCATTAAGGGAAAACCAATAGTGATCTCCACCTGGGATGCAGGATTGAAGGCCAACAAAGGTGCCTGGGAAGTTTTGGGTAAAGGAGGAAGGGCCCTGGATGCAGTGGAAAAGGGGGTGATGGTTACGGAGTCTTCTAAGAACTGCTGTGTGGGACTGCAGGCAAACCCGGACCGGGATGGATTTGTAACACTGGATGCTTCTATAATGGATGAGCATTTTAATTGTGGCAGCGTGGCTTTTTTAGAACGGATCAAACATCCGATCTCTGTAGCAAGACGAGTGATGGAGAAAACACCACATGTGATGCTGGTAGGTAATGGTGCCCAGCAATTTGCAGTTGCTGAAGGGTTTCCGCTGGAGGATCCAAAGCTATCGAAGGATGCCCAAAAAAATTATGAAGAATGGTTGATAGAATCCCAGTACCATACTCCGTTGATCAATGTGGAAAGTAAGCAGGGCCATGGTCCTTTTGCACCTGCTAAACTAACTAATGGGGAATGGAATCATGATACGATCGGTATGCTGGCAATGGATACAGATGGCAACCTGAGTGGCAGTTGTACCACCAGCGGCGCAGGATTTAAAATGCGTGGCAGGGTGGGAGACTCGCCTATTATTGGTGCCGGTTTGTTTGTAGATAATGAAGTAGGTGCCTGCACGGCCACGGGCCAGGGTGAGGATGTGATCCGGGTGGCAGGCTCCCATAGCGTAGTAGAGTTAATGCGCCAGGGATTATCACCGGAGGCTGCTTGTAAAAAAGTGATCGAACGGATCATAAAGATCAAAAAGGAAAAAACAAAAGATATACAGGTGGCATTTATTGCAATAAATAAGAACGGGCAGATAGGTGCCTACGCTATACACGAAGGGTTTGAATATGCTGTTAAAGCTAAAGGGTTTGAGAAACTGGTAGCGGCTAAAAGCATTATGAAATAAAAAGATGCAAGACCAAAAATATATTATTGAGATCGCCACTTCTGATTTCAGCACTACCCGATCAGCGGTGGATGGAGGGGCAGATCGTATAGAGCTTTGCGCCAATCTTGCAGAAGGAGGGACCACTCCTTCTTTTGGAACCATCAAACAATGCCGGGAGGCTTTTACGGTTTCTTTATTTCCCATCATCCGGCCGCGGGGTGGAGATTTCCTTTATACCGATGAGGAATTTCAGATCATGTTGCACGATGTAAAACTGAGTAAGCAGCTTGGTTGTGACGGAGTGGTCATTGGGCTACTGAATAATGACGGAACGATTGATATAAAAAGAACTTCATTGCTGGTGGAAGCGGCTTATCCAATGGGCATTACATTTCACCGGGCATTTGACCGCTGCAAAGATCCTTTTGAAGCACTGGAACAACTTATGGAAATTGGTTGTGAACGAATCCTTACTTCCGGCCAGCAGCCCGCAGCCCCGGAAGGAGTGGAACTGATATCCGAACTGAATAAGTTAGCTACCGACAGGATCATTATCATGCCGGGCAGTGGTGTTCGTAAGGAGAATATAAAAATGCTGGCGGAAAAATCGGGCTGTACAGAGTTTCATTCCTCATTGAGGGGAAAGGAGCAAAGCAAGATGGAGTTTGTGCATCCGGCGTTTAAAGTTTCGGGGGAGAGTTATGTGAATAATGCGATTGATGCGGAGGAGGTAAAGGCCTTGCGGGATGCATTGTTATGAAGTATGAGGACCGTCCTATTTATATTGCTGTTGCTTTGCCAGGTGATTTTCTTTTCCTGCAAGCAAAAAGAAGATGATGCGGCAGTACCCAACGAATATGCGGCAGGGTTTGTTCGTAAGCTAAATACATCCGACACTTTTCGATATGAGTTCCCTTTTTATTACAGTCGCAGAAGTAATGCAATTGATTCAACTTCTTATTATTCAAAGATAAATAGCGAAAGGTGGCTTGGTCTGTCCTCTTTGGAAAAAGGATTTGACTCGGTTCAAATAAGAGTTTCTTACGGATGTGCACTGATGTCTGAATGGATGATGATAATTCTTAAGCATGATGGGCATAAATGGACGGCTGAGGTCTCCAGGGTAAAAGACTATTTCAATGAGCAAAAAGCAATGGTTGATAGTATGTCCAGGAAAGTAAAGTTTGATAAGCCTATATCGGGATGGAAGGCTTTTATTAATATGTTATTTGAATTAAAAATATTGATAATCGAGGATGACAAGACCGTAATACAAAAAGAAGACTATCCTTCTGTTGCAGATGGTTGCGGGATTGCGATTGAATTAGCTACCAGGAATGCATACCGGTTTTATGCCTATGGTGATCCAACCTGGGCCCCTGAAAAATACTGGCAGTCGGCCAACATAGAAGCTATTAAGAAATTACTTCTAAAGGAATTCGAAGTACTAAAGGAGATGGACAAAGAAATGAATGATGACTGGCATAATATGATTAAACAAAACAAGGAAAAGCGGGCGCAAGATCAAAAGAATCCGGTGAGAAAAGACAAAGTAGTTGAAATAACTATACAAGATGTTGTTGATACCCCTTCTGTAAAAAAGAAAGGGAGAAATTAATTCCTCCCTTTTAATTTAGAATCTAATCTATTAAACCTTCACCTTCTTCATATACTCCGCATCCACTTTCACTGCTTCCAGCGGGGTGCCATTGGGATACGCTTCCTGTTCTACAATAAAATATTCCATTCCTTTCGATTTGGCAGCTTTCAACACACTGCTGTAATCAATAACACCTGTTCCCAGGTCAACCGAATTCTTTCCATTATCCGTCACCGGCGACTTTGACCGGTCTTTGATATGACATAGCCGGAAACGGTCTGGATATTTATTGAACCAGGCTATCGGGTCCTGCCCGGCAGTGGCCACCCAGTAGATATCCATCTCAAAATCTACCAGCGAGGAGTCCGTATTCTTCATCATCACATCTTGTCCCATTTGCCCATCCTGTACCGCAAAGGAGTAATCATGATTGTGGTAGGCAAAGCGGATGCCGTTCTTACGGCATATTTCGCCTTTCCCGTTGAATTCATCGGCAAACTTTTTAAAGTCATCTATGCTTTTCTGCGGGCCTTTCCACGGGCATATCAAATATTTCATGCCAATGGCAGCTGCTTCTGCGGCTTTCTTTTCAAAATCTTTGGTGATATCACAATGGCTGGCAATAAGCGACATGCCCAGCTCATCCATATACGCTTTGAATTCCAGGTTGCTCATGCCCCAATAGATGCCTTTTCCGCCTTCAAAGCTTTCGATCTGTTTATAACCGAAAGATGCTAATTGTTTCAACACACCTTTTGGGTCTTTGGGCAGATCATCCCTTAGTGTCCACAGCTGGATACCAAAATTTTTCAATTTACCCGCTTCACTATTATTGCAGCCGGCCAATAATGAGTCAGCAAATAAAGTATTTAATGCCAATGCCCCGGTGGCAGCGCCGGTCAGCTTGATGAATTTCCTTCTCTCTATATTCATTGTAATTGTTTGATTGTTTGTGAACAATTATTCCGCCCAGGCCTTATCGCCTTTCGTATAAGCAAAGGCGCCGTCATACTTGCCTGGCACCGGAATATGTCTCAGTGTTTCTGTAGCACCTGTTTTAGAAGTAAAGAAGCCCCACAGTGTCAGTTGCTTCATCATGGTGTAATAATGTGGAGGTGCTGCTTCAAATTCCTTCTGGTCTTTCCAGGCAAGGGCTTTGTTGGCCTTGTCATGAGCTTCTCTTTTGGGCTTATCTTCTTCGTCACGTTTAGTATTAAATTCCTTAGCTTCTTTTTCCAGGCTTACCAAAAAGTCGTGGCGCTGCTGCGGTGTGCATTCCATGAAAGATTTGCTATTGGTTTTTTTACAAGCCTCTTCCAGTGAAGCAATGCCTGCATTAAAGGCAGCTTGCTGTTTTTCAGTATAGCAATCGGAGACTATCGCTTTCATGAACTCACCAATTTTTGCTGCTTTGGCTCCCGGAGTAGTGGTGGCAGGGATGATGGTTTCGCCAACCTCATCCAGCAAAGCAATATTGGAAGCAGTAAAACCTGCATCTGCTTTAGCGCCGGTCTTGCAACCGGTAAGAAATACTTCGCCACCGATAACTACGCCACCGGTTACGATTGCTATCATTTTTAAAAGTTCTCTTCTGTCCATATGTAAAAAGTTATGAGGTTTATAAATTTCCTTTTTTTAATTCATTCACGGCAAAGTCAGCCGCCCTTGCTGTCAAAGCCATATAAGTCAATGACGGGTTTACACAGGAAGCGGAAGTCATACAGGCGCCGTCAGTTACAAACACATTGGGGGCATCCCACACCTGGTTGTTGCCATTGAGTACCGATGTTTTCGGGTCACGGCCCATACGGGCAGTTCCCATTTCATGTATGCCCATGCCTACGGTGTAGCCTCCGTCATAGGTGTTTACATTCTTCAATCCGGCCGCTTCCAGCATCTCTTTTGCATCATTCATCATATCTATCCGCATCTTTCTTTCATTCTCTTTTGTTTCCACATCAAATGCCAGTACGGGCAGTCCCCATTTATCTTTTTTGGTTTTATCCAATGAGATCTTGTTGCTGTGATCAGGGAGCATTTCACCAAAGGCGGTCATGCCAAATCCCCAGTTGTCGCTGGGAACGCTCATAGCATCCTTCAGGTCGCCTCCAATGGTCATCTCCGCTATCTCCACACCACGGCCACGGCTGCCTCCACCCTGGTAGCCAAAGCCACGCAGGTAGTCTCTTTTATCATCATAAATATTTCTGTACCGTGGAATATAGATACCCGTGGGTCTGCGTCCATACTCATATTTATCACTCAATCCTTCTACTGTTCCACTGGCGCCAGTTCTGAAGTGGTGGTCCATCACATTATGTCCCAGTTCGCCGCTGCTGCTGCCCAATCCGCCTTCCCATACATCGGTGGCGGAATTCATCAGCACCCAGGTAGAGTTCAGGGCAGAGGCACATACAAATACGATCTTGGATTTGAACTCGTATGTTACATTGGTGTCTGCATCCAGTACTTCCACACCGGTTGCTCTTTTCTTGTCTTTATCATACAGGATCTTCGTTACAATGGAGAAGGGGCGAAGGGTCAGGTTGCCGGTTTTCATCGCAGCAGGCAGCGTGGCAGATTGTGTACTGAAATAACCTCCAAACGGACAACCTCTCCAGCAGCGATCACGGTATTGGCAATTGGTCCTGTCGTGATGCGGCTGAGTAATGTTGGCACTGCGGCCAATGATCAGGTGACGGGTTCCTTTATAAAAAGCTTCCATTCTCTTCTTCACTTCTTTTTCAGCACAGTTCAATTCCATGGCCGGCATAAATTCACCATCGGGTAATACTTCCAACCCTTCTTTACTTCCCTGTATGCCCGCAAATTTTTCTGCATGGCTGTACCATGGCGCAATATCATCATACCGGATGGGCCAGTCAATAGCAATTCCTTCTTTGGCATTGGCTTCAAAATCCCATTTGTTCCAGCGGTAACTCTGGCGGCCCCACATAAGAGAACGGCCACCCACATGATAACCCCGGTACCAATCGAAACGTTTTATTTCTGTGTAGGGGCTTTCCTGGTCTTTTACCCAAAAGTCCAGCACCGTTTCATTCAGGGGATAATCCCTTTTCAGAACCGGGTAATCTTTGATCATTTGCTGCGTTCGTTCGCCACGGTGCGGGAACTCCCATACTTCTTTTGTGGCGGTCACATAACCTGTTACATGCTTGATGTCGCGGCCTCTTTCAAGCATGATTACTTTCAGCCCTTTTTCCGTGAGTTCTTTGGCGGCCCAGCCTCCGCTGATACCGGAGCCGATTACGATTGCGTCATAAGTGTTATCTGCCATAGTGTAAGTTTATCGTTTAGGTTTTTATTTTTTTGTTACCAGCTTCAGTTTTTCATGGCATCGCCTGTTGTGTCACTCGCTTCATCGTTCCGTTCGCTGCTCATCTTTGCCCCGGGTTTCACCCGGAGTTATTGACGTTTGACCCCTGTTGGGGTCTTCCACTTCATCACTTGCCTACCGGCAGGCAGGTTCCTTGTTCTTTCAAAAGCCTTGCTATAGCTAAAGTTTGTTCCACCTAAGTTCCCCTTTAGGGGACAGGGGTTCACACATCACAGATCTTCACCGCTTTTCTCAACGCCGCTATCTTATCCTTGCTTTCGGTTCCTGTAGGGATGAATTCCTGTGCCACATATCCTTTGTGGCCCGTTGCCACGATAGCCCGCATTATTGCCGGGTAAAATAATTCCTGGCTTTCATCTATCTCATGCCTGCCCGGCACACCGGCAGTATGATAATGGCCAAAATACTGGTGATTATCATTGATCGTCCGTATCACATCGCCTTCATTGATCTGCATATGATAAATATCGTACAGCAATTTAAAATTGGGTGATCCAAGGCGTTTGCACAATTCCACTCCCCAGGCACTTTTATCGGCCATATAATCCTTGTGGTCCACCTTGCTGTTGAAGAGTTCCATTTGAATAATAACTCCTTTTTGTTCCGCCAGCCCGATGATCTGTTTCAATCCTTCCACACAGGTATTCATGCCCGCTTCATCATTCATGCCTTTGCGGTTGCCGCTGAAACAGATCAGGTTCTTATAACCGGCTTTGGATACCAGCTCAATATGTTCTGAATAATTTTTTACCAGTTTGGAATGGTATTGTTTGTCATTCCAGCCTTCGGTCAGGCTTATTTCAGCGCCATTGCACATGGAAGAGTATACACCATGAGTTTTTAAGATGTCCCATTCCTTCGGCCCCACCAGGTCGATGGCAGAGAAGCCGATCTTCTTTACCGTAAGGCAAAGTTCGTCCAATGAAAGATATCCATATGTCCAGCGGCAAACGGAATGGTTGATAGTGCCTTTCAGCTGATAGCTGTGTTCAGCCATATCTGTTCCCGCTGCATTTATCTTATTGGTAAATGCGAATGCCGCAGTGCCGGCCACCAGGTTTTTTATGGCGGAGCGTCGTTGCATGGTTATACTACTGTAAGTTTTTTCTTTTCGTTTTTAAATAATGCAAAGAACATCAATGCCACACCAGCAGCAAACAGCGCCGGGAATATCCAGATGGCTTTCCAGTCGTGCATTGACTCACCTACTTTATGGCTATCTACATATTTACCTGCCACAAAGAAACCGATATACATTCCCAGGCCATAAGTGGCTAAGGTGATGAGGCCTTGTGCAGCAGAACGAACCCTTGGTCCCGCCGTATTATCAGTATATATCTGACCGGTCACAAAAAAGAAATCATAACAAATACCGTGCAGGATGATACCAGCGTACAACATCCAGAGGCCGGAACCAGTATCACCATAAGAGAACAGAACATACCTGGCTACCCAGGCGATCATCCCAATCAGCAGCATTTGCTTGGTACCAAACCGGGCAAAGAACAAAGGCATTAGAAACAGGAACAGGGTTTCACTCATTTGTCCTATAGTCATTTTAGCAGCTGCTTTGTCCATGCCTGCTTCATTCAGAAACTGGTTGGCTTGCCCGTAATAAAATGCAAGTGGAATACAAATCAGGATAGAAGCCACAAAGAATATGAGGTAGTTCTTGTTCTTTAAAATTTTAAAGGCATCAAATCCCAACACTTCACTAATAGAAACGTTTTGACCAGCTTTTGGCGGTGGGGTATTGGGCAGGAAAAAACAATAGATGCCAAAACAGGCAGAGATCACAGCAGCTACTTTATAAGTGATACCGAGTGAAGCAGGATCTTTTTCCCACGCCATCCAACCGATGATCAAACCGGCAACGATCCACCCAATGGTTCCCCAAACCCGGATGCTTGCAAATTGTTTCTCCGCATTACTGATCTGCTTTAAAGAGATCGCATTGACCAATGCCAGTGTTGGCATATATATGATCATATAAATAAGTAGCAAGGAATAGAAAGAACCAAAACTTGTCTGTGATGATATGTAATAAAGCAATCCGGCTCCGGCTAAATGCAATACTCCCAGGATCTTTTGTGCCGCAAAAAAACGGTCAGCGATCATACCTACAATAAATGGAGCAACAATGGCACCAAGACATTGGGTGCCATAGGCTAATCCTGTTTGTCCACCAGTAGCACCAATATTTCCTTTAGTCAGATAAGTACCCATCGTAACGAACCAGATTCCCCAGACGAAAAAATTAAGAAACATCATGGCGGACAATTGGATGCGAACAGTTGATTTCATACGCAGGCAAGTTTATTAATCGTTGGTTGAAAAAAATGAATTAAGAAAACTAAATGTACTATTTTTAAGCACACATTCATGTTTCTCCGACACATTTTTTAACTTCCGGTCAAGGACTGGTATGAATAGTATTACACCTTCAAACGTTTGCAATGAATAACAGAAAATTACGAATGGGAATGATAGGCGGCGGTAAAGACGCTTTTATCGGCGCTGTTCACCGGCTTGCTTTAAATATGGACGGTCAGATTGAACTGGTGGCCGGTTCATTGAGTATTAACCCCGAGATCGCTGTTGAATCCGGACATATATTATACCTGGAGGAAGACCGCATTTATACCGACTACAAAGTAATGCTGGAAAAGGAAGCGGCCATGCCGGCTAACAAGCGGTTGGATTTCGTTACCATCGTTACACCCAACTTTGCCCACTTCGATCCGGCCATGATGGCGCTCGATAAAGGTTTTAATGTGGTGATAGAAAAGCCAATCACTTTCTCATTGGAGCAGGCCAAACAATTAAAAGCAAAAGTGGAAGCCACCGGGCTTAGTTTATTGCTCTGCCATACCTACACCGGCTACCCGATGGTGAAGCAGGCCAGGCAATTTTTAAGATCCGGGGCATTGGGTAAGATCCGCAAAGTTTTTGTAGAATACCCCCAGGGATGGCTTAGCACTTTTTTAGAAAAGACAGGACAGGCTCAGGCCTCCTGGCGCACCGATCCGAAGAAAAGCGGTGCTGCCGGTTCTATGGGCGATATTGGTACGCATGCATTTAATATTGCTGAGTACGTAACCGGTTTGCAGGTAACTGAAATGTGTGCTCAATTAAATATAGTAGTGGAAGGAAGGATGCTGGACGATGACGGAGCGGCATTTTTAAAATTCAATAATGGTGCTACCGGTGTGCTCATGGCCACACAAGTAGCAGCCGGTGAAGAGAATAATATTAAGGTACGGGTGTACGGAGAAAGGGGTGGTATCGAATGGAAACAGGAAGACGCCAATACATTATTAGTGAAGTGGCTCGACAAACCGACGGAGATCTACCGGGCAGGTTCGGGCTATCTGAATTCATTTGCCAGTCATAATTGCCGCACACCCGCCGGCCACCCGGAAGGATACCTGGAAGCATTTGCAAATTTATACCGCAACTTTGCGTTGACGCTGAAAGCAAAGATCAACAAGGAACAACCTAAAGACGAATGGCTGGATTTTCCATCTGTGGATGAAGGCATAAGAGGCATGGCATTTATTGAAAATGTAGTGAAGAGCGGGCAAAGTGCTGAAAAGTGGATGAAGTTTACTGTTTAGTTCTTGCAAAAGGAATTTTTAAAAAAGACCATATTCATTTCTCTCGCAAAGGCGCAAGGGCGCAAAGTTGTAATCGAAAATTATACCTATATGCATGAGAATGAATTGTCGAAGATAATACTGGACACAGCTTTTAGCATTCATAAGGGATTGGGGCCAGGTTTGCTGAAGTCTGTCTATGAAGAAGTTATGTTTTATGAACTCAAAAATGAATATGGCTTATTTGTTCAGAGACAGGAATTGATACCTGTTGTATGGAAAAATGTAAGAATGGAATTCGGTTTTAGGGCAGACCTGATAGTGGAAAATGAAGTACTTGTTGAGCTAAAATCTGTTGAAGCATTGGCCGCAATACACCCGAAGCAAGTGCTTACATATTTGAAACTTACTGGTCTTAAACTGGGAATGCTGCTTAATTTTAATGAAGCGTTGCTAAAAAACGGAATAAAAAGAATTGTAAACAATCTTTAAATTATGGCGTAGCGCCGTTGCGCCTTTGCGAGAAACTTATGACAACGATCAAAGGACCTGGGATTTTCCTCGCCCAATTCATGGGAGATGTGGCACCATTCAATAATTTGAAATCAATTTGTTTGTGGGCAGAAGCATTGGGATACAAAGCCGTTCAAATACCTACCTGGGACAGCCGTTGTATTGATCTTCAAAAAGCAGCAGAAAGTAAAACTTATGCCGATGAGATAAAAGGTATTGTAAATGACTGCGGATTAGAAATATCGGAACTGTCTACACATTTGCAGGGCCAGTTGGTGGCCGTACATCCGGCATACGATACCTTGTTTGATGGATTTGCACCGGAAGCACTAAGGGGCAATCCTAAGGCAAGAACCGAATGGGCCATTCAGCAGGTAAGGTATGGTGCAAAGGCATCTCAGCATTTAGGACTAACAGCGCATCCCACATTCAGTGGTTCCTTATTGTGGCACACGTTTCATCCCTGGCCGCAGCGTCCCGCCGGATTGGTGGAAGAAGGATTTAAAGAATTGGGCAAAAGATGGGTTCCTATCTTAAATTATTTTGATGAATGCGGTGTGGATGTATGTTATGAGATACATCCGGGAGAAGACCTGTTTGACGGAGTGACCTATGAAATGTTTTTGAAGGAAGTGAATAATCACCCCAGGGCCTGCTTACTGTATGATCCGTCGCATTTTGTGCTGCAGCAATTGGATTATATACAATACATCGATTTTTATCATGAACGGATAAAAGCATTTCATGTAAAAGATGCCGAGTTCAACAAAACCGGGAAGCAGGGCACTTTTGGCGGCTATCAAAGCTGGGCGAACCGGGCAGGCCGCTACAGAAGCCCGGGAGACGGACAGGTGGATTTTAAAACGATCTTCAGCAAGCTCACCCAGTATGACTATACCGGCTGGGCTGTAATGGAATGGGAGTGCTGCATTAAGCATCCGGAAGACGGAGCAAAAGAAGGAGCCGAGTTTATTGCTAAGCATATCATCCGTGTAACAGAAAAGGCCTTTGATGACTTTGCCGGTAGTGGTATGGATGAGAACGGGAACCGAATTTTATTGGGTTTGGACTAACTATTTAATTTCGTTGTATATTTCAAAAAATTAAACCAATGAAAAAAATCATTCTGTCTTTAGCTGTAATAGGCTTGCTGGCTGCCTGTGGCGGCAGTTCTGACAAAAAAAATGATGGTGAAAAAAAGGAGGAGAAGCAAACGGAAACAACGAATGATGTTTCTGCAAATCCTGATTACCAAAAGGGCCTGGCCCTGGTGGCTGGCAGCGACTGCCTTACCTGTCATAAAATAGACGAAAAATTGAATGGCCCGGCCTACCGGGACATAGCAAACAAGTATGGCGGTATGCCTGATACGATCATATCTCACCTTGCCGGAAAGGTCATCAAAGGAGGAAATGGTGTTTGGGGGCAAGTACTGATGACACCACATTCGTCATTGGCAAAAGAAGATGCCGAAGCAATGGTGAAATATATTTTGTTACTTAAAAAATAATCCAAATGATAAAGTTACTTTCCAGTGTGTTGTTGCTGGCAGCACTGTCTGCCTGTAATAATGAAAGCAAATCCGGTGCAAAAGGCAACGAATCAGACACCACAAAATCTAAAACAGAAATGACCGCAAATACACTAAGTGATAAAGACAAAGCAGATGGATGGCAACTGCTGTTTGATGGCCAGTCAACAAAAGGATGGCACCGGTATGGCGGAAAGCCGGTAGGCAGCGCCTGGAAAATAGCGGATGGTGCGTTATACCTTGATACAGCTATCAAAGAAAACTGGCAAATAAAAGATGGTGGTGATATTGTAAGTGATGAAGAGTTTGAAAATTTCCATCTTAAATTGGAATGGAAAATAGCCAAGGATGGCAACAGCGGTATCATATTTTACATACATGAGGACACGGCAAAATACAAATGGCCCTGGGAAACCGGCCCCGAAATGCAGGTGCTGGATAATGCCGGGCATGCTGATTCAAAGATCATCAAGCACCGGGCCGGCGACCTGTACGACCTGATCTCCTGTTCCAAAGAAGCAGTAAAACCATATGGCGAGTGGAACCAGGTAGAGATCAAATCTGTAAATGGAAAACTTGATTTCTATCTAAATGGCGAAAACGTAGTATCCACAACTATGTGGGATGATGCCTGGAAAAAGATGGTGGCAGGAAGTAAATTTAAAGCAATGCCTGATTTCGGTACCTATAAAAAAGGCAAAATAGCATTGCAGGACCATGGTAATACTGTGTGGTACAGAAATGTGATGATCAAACGACTGTAATAGAAGGATACGCTTATTGATACAAGCGGGCATCAGCCCGCTTTTTTTATTCTAAAAAATAAGTTACCTTTTCATCTCACCAAAATACTGGTTATGGACACTGCATTTATTTCTCACCTGAACTGGTTGGCCATTGCCGTTGCTTCCGTTGCTTATTTTATGATCGGGGGTTTGTGGTATTCAAAAGCATTGTTTGGCAGCACCTGGATCAAAAGCACGGGTATAGATATGAATCGTCCGGATGCTAAAAAAGGGGTGGGAGGAGTAATGCTTATTACTTTTCTCCTGGAGTTTATTATTTGCATCGCACTTGCTATCCTGGTTTACCGGTTGATGCTGACCGGCGGCATTATGTCAGGAGTAAAATTGGGCTTGTTTACAGGAGTTTGTTTTTCGGCCATAGTAATATGTATTTCCTACCTGTACCAGGGAAAACCAAAAGTATTGACCCTGATCGATGGTGGCTATCATGTTGTGGGAAATATCGTCGCCGCTGTTATACTCTGCCTTTGGTAAGCAGTTAGGTCCTATTCCACTTTTGTTATCTTCAGAATATTAGTAGGTAAATGTAAATGGATGGGGGTGCTTCCGGTACTTACCACTACATTGCCATTGCTCAAAAAGCTTCGTTGTTTCAGAATGTTGATCTGGTCAGAGAAAATATCATCGAGACTTTCTTCCTCGTCATAATAAAAAGCCCTGACGCCCCAGCTGAGGCTCAATTGATTTACCAGTGACCTTTCTTTCGTAAAAATATACAACAACGATTTGGGCCGGTAACTACTGAGCATAAAAGCGGTATAGCCGCTTTGTGTCATACCAATGATAGCATCCGCATTCACATCTTCAGCCACTTTGCAGGCATTGTAGCAAACGGCATCACTTAAAAAAGAAGGGGAGTGGGATTGAGGGCGGAGCATTTCATCCCGGTTATAGTCGTATGCTTTTTGTTCGATCTCCAGGATGATCTTTGTCATTGTTTCCACTACCAGCTTTGGATATTTCCCGGTGGCTGTCTCACCGCTCAGCATTACCGCATCGGCACCTTCCAGCACGGCATTGGCCACATCGGTTATCTCACTGCGGTTAGGTTTTGTTCTTTCGATCATGCTTTCCATCATTTGTGTGGCCACGATCACGGGTTTGGCACGGTGCAAACATTTTTTGATGATGTCTTTCTGGATCAGCGGCACCTCTTCAATGGGTAATTCCACACCCAGATCACCACGGGCAATCATCACCCCATCGCTTTCCACAATGATATCCCGGAGGTTTATCAATGCTTCGGGCATTTCTATCTTGGCTATCACTTTTGCTTTGCTGCCGCCTTCTTTCAATCTTCTTTTCAGATCAATGATGTCTTCCGTTTTTCTTACAAATGATAAAGCCACCCAGTCAATTCTTTTGTCTAAAATAAAGGCGAGGTCGGCCAGGTCTTTTTCAGTAAGGGAAGGCAGTGATATTTTTGTATCCGGCAGGTTAACCCCCTTTTTAGGAAGCAGTGTACCTCCCAGTGTTACTTCCACTTTTACTTCCTTGTTTTTGGTGATCTCAGTAACCACCACTTCCAGTTTTCCATCATCAATTAATATTTTCTCACCCACATTTACATCAGAATGAAGGTCGGGGTACGACACGTAGATCTTCTCCATAGTACCCACTATTTTTTCATTGGTAAAAGTCAGGATATCTCCTTCTTTGATCTCTAAAGCGCCACCTTCCAGTTCACCCACTCTCAGTTTGGGTCCCTGCAGATCAGCCAAAACCGAAATATTATAGGGTTCCGTTTTGTTGATCTGGTAAATATGATCAATGATCTTCAGCTTGTCTTCATGATTACCGTGCGAAAAATTGAGCCGGAACACATTTACACCCGCCCGTACCAGCTCCAGCAGTTGCTCATACGAATCGCAGGCAGGCCCCACCGTAGCAACGATCTTTGTTCTTTTATATGCATGCTGCCGTCCTGCCTCTTTATCAAAATTTTTGTGCAGGTACTTATCAAGGTTCTTACTCATGGTGTTTTAGTGTGTTTCTTTTTCTATGTTGGCTATTTTAAAAAATGCGGCATTAACTGGCCAGTATTTTTACAATCTTCATCCATTCCTCACTGATCTTTCCTTTATTCTTTACAGCGGCTTCCAGGGGTATATAATGCATTTTGTTATTCATGATGCCTACAAATACATTATGTCTTCCTTCTATCAGGCTTTCCACTGCATGGTAGCCCATTCTGCTGGCAATCAACCGGTCGATACAACTGGGTGAGCCACCCCGCTGTATATGACCGAGTATGCAAACCCTGATCTCTGCTTTTGGTAAACTTTCCTGTAATACTTTTTGAACTTCATTGGCCCCGCCAAATTCATCCCCTTCGGCTACTACGATCAGGTTCACCAGTTTCTTGCGCCGTTCTTTTTCCAGCAACGACGCAATGATATCGTCCATATTTGTTTTTCGTTCCGGCACTAATATGTTTTCAGCACCGGTAGCAATACCACTGTGCAGGGCAATGTACCCGGCATCTCTTCCCATTACTTCGATAATAAAGATACGGTCATGCGCATCCATAGTATCCCGGATCTTATCAATAGCTTCTACTGCAGTATTTACGGCCGTATCAAAACCAATGGTAAAGTCAGTACCGTTGATATCCTTGTCAATAGTTCCGGCAAGACCGATACAGGGAATATC
>JBEBIF010000357.1:0-3765 GCA_040080515.1 Chitinophagaceae bacterium
GGCAATGATACCGGAAGCAGTATGATGAATTATCCGTACATCATTCGTTCTTACAGCAAAGCGCATCCAAAAAAGGCCGGTGGTGATATTGCCTAAAAAAGCAACTACCGCCAGTAAGTGAATTGTTTTAAGAAGGAGATAATAATTCATAACACTACCTTGTTTAAAGTCCGTTATTGATCACTTCCTCACTGCGGTCTATTCCAAAGCTGATAAAGGCACCAATAAATACAAACATCCTGGAGGTGGGCACAATGGCTTCTTTGCGCAATCCGTTATAAGAATACTGGTACCCATAGGTTTGTTTGATATTGAAAATATTACTAACCTGGAATACATACACAGCAAATGATTTAGCATCCTTCTTGCCAATTGACGGCAGGTAATTGATAGAGAAACTTACATTATGGTAATCAGGAATGGTTCCCCTGTCGTTAAACTTAAACGATGACCCGTCGTACCGGATATTATAATACGGTCTGCCGCTACTGTAATTGTAAGAAGCATTCAGGTTCATTTTCCATTTCTGTACAAACTTTTTTGTAACCAATGATGCCGTATGTTTTGCTGCAAAGTTGGGCGTGATAGCGAAGGGAAAATTTAAAAAGTCACGTTTGGTATCAAGGTAAGAATAAGAGATCCAGTAATCGAAATTTTTGATGGTCTTCTTATCTCTCCAGAAAAACTCAAACCCTTTAGCATCTCCAAAACCATTGTTGCTGACAGCTGCTTCAGTAAACCCGGTAAGATCTGTTTTTACAAGGTTGTCATACTTTTTATAAAAGATCTCTGCCCGGAATGTTTGCTGGTTGATGGACTTCTGATACTGTGCAATGTAATGTGTGGCTTTCATAAAGGTAAGATCGGAAGAAGATGGCAGGTACCTTCTCTCCGGATTTTGATAGAAAATACCGTATGCCACAGAGGCCTGGCTACCTTTGCCTAATTTATAAGCAACAGAGAGCCGGGGCGCAATATTGGTTTCATCCAGCAAGGAAGAATATTCAAACCGCACCCCTCCCTTTACAGCCAGGTCATTAGTAGCATACACATCTCCTTCTGCAAATAAAGAGTTGATATGTTCCTTCAACCCACCCGGGTACTTGTTATTATTATAATCGGTATAAACAGATTTGTCGTTCGTATAATTATACTCTGATCCAAACCGGAAAGCACTCAGCCCTTTCATCTTCTTTTCAAAAACCGCTTTGGCATTGAAGTAGTTCCCCTGCAGGTCCAATCCGAAATTTTTACCCTCCAGGCCTCCGAGCACCACATCATTTTTATTGAGGTCTTGCATACTGCTGTTAATATCATCCTTATTATTAGTGTAGGATACTCCCAGGTTCACTTTCCATCTTTTAGGTAAATTCTCTTTCCATGCCAGGTTATGATAATGGTTGGTATTGCCGATCCCGAATTTATCAAGGTATCCCAATGAATCGATACTGTTGGTGGTGAAAGCCAGCCTGTTACTGCTGAAGTAGCCATAGTATTTCAACATTCCCGTTTTGGAAGTTTTAATTCGAAAATTGGCGTCAGCATTATGATAAGCAGGTGCTTTAGTATAATCCTGCTTCTGTTTGATCACTGCAAAAGCAAGACCGAGGTCTGTATAACTGTAGCTGGCCCCAAAAGATGATTGCTTATTTTTTGAAAGATGCTGATAGCCCAGGCTGCCACTTAATACAGAGATACCAAGATTGGCAGATGTTTGTTCCGGCAGATCAATGGATTCTAAGATCAAAGCTGAAGACAATGCCTGTCCATATAAGGCGGAGTACCCCCCGGTACTGAAAACAGTTCCTTTAAAGATAAAAGGAGAAAACCTTCCGAACTGGGCAACATTGGGAACGCTGCTGAAGAAAAAATTATTTACTAAGGTACCGTCAATAAACGTTTTTGTTTCCGCTGCAGTACCACCTCTTACAAAAAGCCCTTCGCTTTCTCCTACCTGTTGGGCACCGGGCAATGTTTTTAAAGCTCCTGTAATATCTCCGTTGGCGCTGGCAGTAGTTACAATATCTATCGGATCGAGTACGGCAGCAGCTCTTTTTCTGTCGCTTGCTTCAAACGTACCGGCAGAAAGCACCACGGCAGTTAATTCACTGATCTCCTGTTTTAATGAAACATCTATTGTAAGTGTGCTGCCTTCCAGCTTGATGGATTGTTCTACCGTTTTATACCCAATACTGGAAAAGACCAGCGTTTGCGATCCTTTTTCCGTTGTTTTGAATGAATACTTTCCGGTAGAGTCGGAAGTAGCCCCATCATAACTGTCTTTGATAGAGATGCTGGCACCTCCGACAGGATTGTTCCTATTATCCTTCACCACTCCTTTTATAACTACTTGTGCAAAAGCATTTTGCAGCAGATTTGTTAGTATGAAAACTAGTAGTACTTTTCTGAAAAGTCTCATAAACATTCAAATTTGAACACAAACATAAAGTAGTTTATAAAATAAACCAAATTAATTTTAATAAAAAAAGTCTCGCCTGAAGCGAGACTGTCGGAACTCCGTGAAAATCTTTACTTTATTGCTTAATAATCTTTTGTTGCGCTGTTTGTCCTTCACAATTTACTCTTACAAAATAGATTCCCGGGGCCAGGCTGGCTATATTCAATACTTCCGTCTGGCTGCTGCTGGCAGATTCACTCCTCATAACTGCTTGTCCGTTCATAGAGATCATTTCATACACCATTTTCTTTTTTTGCCAATTGGCAGGAATGGTAACCCGAATTTCGTTTGCCGCTGGATTTGGATAGGTTACTAATGAAATAGTGTTTTGTGACTTTGTACTTACCCGGATCAGTTTTGTCTGGGAAAGTTCTGTTCTTCCATCAATATCAACAGAACGGATCCTGTAATAAATAACGGCATCCTGGTCCGTATTTACATTATCTGAAAAACTGTAGTTGGTAACATCTGTTTCATTACCCTTTCCAAAAACAATTCCTGCATCATTGAAATTTTGTCCGTCCAAACTTTTCTCCACAACAAAATGACTGAAGTTTGATTCATAAACTGTTTTCCAGGTAAGATCTGCTTTGTTCTTATTTAACACCGCAGAAAAAGAAACAAGCTTAATGGGCAGGTTAGACCAGCTGAATTGTTTGAACCAGAGCGAATTTAATCGCATTCCTGCAGTAGTGGTGCCTGATGTGGTTTGCGCACCGATAGTAAAATCAAAGTTATCTTTATTCTTATAGGTGTATGTGGCCATTACATTTAATGCAGTGGTATCAATCCCCGGAGAGTTGGTCACTATTCCTGCTATCTTGTAATCTTTCTCAGGACCATAATTGGCCACCACTGAAAAAGTGAGGCTGTTTACCTGTGCCGAATCCACTTTCGAAACTTTATCCATTTCAGCCCACTCATACAGGTCATCACCATCGCCGTCAATATCTAACCCGGTAATATTAAACTCACTCATTTTCGCCTTTTTATTTGTTCCTGCTTCAAAAAAAGCGATATTGAACTTCATCCACCAGTTCGTGTTTGCCGGTGCTGTACCTGCCATTCCAATAACGGGTTGAAAGGATTTATCAAATCCCATACCTGCACCTACCGTGTCAATATTTCCCAATATCACACCAGCAGCGGATCGGCTGATTATAGTTACTACCGCATCCAGGTTAGGTCCCACATTTTGAAAAAGATAAGTAGCGCCATCTGCACCCGCAGTACCTGTCTGCAATACTGGATTTTGAAACACTAACTCCGGAATGGTTTGTGCACCTGCTGACCGGCCGATTATAAAA
>JBEBIF010000358.1:0-3760 GCA_040080515.1 Chitinophagaceae bacterium
GAATACATAGCCCCCCCACCCCCCGAAGGGGGGCTTTCAGAGTCATTAAAAGGAATAGTACTTTTCTTTTTGGCGGAGGCCTTGGAAGCCCCTCCTTCGGAGGGGTTTGGGGAGGGCGGGGATTCGGGGGCCACAAACATCAAATCCTTCCCGATCTTCAGTGTTTTTTGTACACTCTGGCTCAGTCTTGATTTCAGATCATCAGTTACCTGAAGACGATCCACCACCAGTTCTATATCATGGATCACATAACGGTCTACCTGCATCTTGGCAGTGATGTCCTTTACTTCACCATCCACCCGTACTTTCAGGTACCCTTTCTTTCTTACATCTTCAAACAATTCCCGGTAATGTCCTTTACGGCCACGAACAAGCGGTGCCAGCAAAGCGATCTTTTTCCCTTTATACTTTTTAAAAATATTCTCAACTATTTCTTCCTCACTCCACTTTACCATTTTCTTGCCCGTGTTATAAGAATAGGCTTCACCTGTTCGTGCAAATAATAAACGGAGAAAATCGTACACCTCGGTCACCGTTCCAACAGTGGACCGGGGATTTTTATTGGTCGTCTTTTGTTCAATAGAAATAACCGGGGAAAGTCCGGTGATCTTATCTACATCCGGCCGTTCCATATCGCCAATAAACTGCCGGGCATAGGCCCCGAAAGTTTCCATATAGCGGCGCTGGCCTTCGGCATAGATGGTATCAAATGCTAATGAAGATTTACCACTGCCGCTGATGCCGGTGATCACCACCAATTTATTCTTTGGAATAGAGATGTCAATGTTTTTCAGGTTGTGTACCCTCGCTCCAAAAACTTCGATCGATTCAGTTGGCAGTACCGCCAGTTCTTCCCCCGTTTTTTTACTTTTTGCCATACGATAGTGTACGAAGATACTATTTCAAATCCAGTGAAAAATAAACTGCTCCCGATAATGAGAGGTCAGTTTCACACAGAGATGCTGAAGTTTACGTGTCCACAGGATCCTTCGGACGGCAGAGAAATACAAAAGACAAGTTAACCGCAGAGGCGCAGAGATGGGGAGGTTTGTTTGCCCACAGGGCCCTTCGGGCGGCAATTAAATACAAAAAGAGAGCTATCCGCAATATCACATGGTTTAAGCAAGGGTATTTGTATTTCTCTGCTTCTCCCCGTCCCTGTCTGCCGACAGGCAGGTCTGCGGTTACTCATTTTTTTGCCACAGCCAAACCCCGGGCACCTCTGTATTAAAAATTGTTTTGTTGCCATTTTATCCACTTTAGTTGGCAGCAAAATTTTTAAGTTATCCACAAAAATATACTCTGGCACAATATTTTGACTTGTTGCCACCGAGTACCAATTCATTCATTTTAAATAGTTACTTATGAAAAAAACCATTGGAATTGTGGGCGGGATCGTGTTGTCTTTATTAACCACTTCAATACTGGCACAAGACACCACCCGGTGGGACCCCAAAAAAAATCCTACTGTGGATTCACTGACCAGTCCTTATCAAAGCAAGATGCTGCCTCCAAGACCGGCTTTAACTACGGCTGATATATTTCCTGTAATAGGCAAATATGAATCCAGCACGAATACGGATGCAGCAGCAGTAAGCATTTCTCTTGATGAACAGAACAAAGGAGTGGTTTGGATAGAAGGGCTGCCCCAGGGCAAAGTAAAAGCGATGCTCAGAAAATCACCTGCCGTCTATAAGATTCCTGTTCAAAAGACAGAAGATGGAAAAGATGTGGCGGAAGGCACCCTGATATTTGATAAGGAGACAAACACACTCAGCATCTGCATTGGCAAGGCCTTTAATGCAGAAGATCCGGCAGCAGCATTTGTTACCCCGGTAGAAGAACCGGCAACAACAGCAAAAACTTCAAAAACTAAAAAGCCGGTTCAACCAAAGTCCTGGATCTATGTAGGAACCAAGCAGGTAAAAGAAACGGCAATGAACTAAAAATATTTTATCGGGACGGTTCATTAACAGTAACGAAAGAGGTTGCAGCACTGCAGCCTCTTTCTTGTTTTGTAAAATGCTCCTGAAACCCTTTCGCACAAAGCATTACAGCATATTTTCTAACAACTGTTCGGGAATCATTAATTAAATCGATTTGGAAATCTCAAATTCCCAGCCGTATATTTGCACCAGCCTGCAGGCAGGCAAGTTCTTTACACATACTTATCAAGAAAGGCAGAGGGTAATGGCCCGATGAAGCCTTGACAACCTCCTTCACTTCATTCGCTGACTTGTTGAATAAACATTTGTCATTCCGAACGTAGTGAGGAAAGGTGCCAATTCCACCCCGACGTAAAATGTCGGGACAGATAAGTCAGATCCACAGCTTCTAAATATCTTCAACAACATATTCAAAAGCTCATCTGATTTACCGGGTGAGCTTTTTTGTTTTCCCGCCAAGGCACTAAGAACACAAAGAAGAGCAATCAATTGCAAAAAACCTTTGTGCTCTTAGTGTCTTTGTGGGACCTCTCTTAAAAAGCTTTCGGCCGGAAGCCGCCCGATAACCTTTCTTGGTAAGCAATACTACTGTCCAACAATTTTCGTAACGCTTAAAACCAAAAAAGATGTTCAACAAAAAAGAAACGATCAAACAATGCGGCCCTTGCTTGTTCCGCAATCCTGTTCACCCCCTGGGGTACTGTCATCCTTTTGTAAAGGAAACAACAGGCAACACGAACAGTCATTTGAAAAACAACTCCTTAACATTTATTTTAAACAAAACAGGCAAATAAATTTGGAACCGACAGGCAAAGTCCACTACTTTTATAGGGTACAATGATACACAACGCAGCAAATACAACGTTTATCCGCACAACACAGTTGTGTATTTGTTGCCAGTGTTGTATGCGCTAAGCATACATATAAACTCTACCCCCGAAAAGGGCCACCGCCCTTCCTTTATTGCCTGCCACCTTTTAAAACTGAATTGTAAAACAATTAAATCAATCTATTATGAGTAACAATCTCCATTTTGAAACCCTGCAATTGCATGCCGGTCAGCAAATTGATCCCACAACTAAATCAAGAGCAGTCCCCATTTATCAAACCACTTCGTACGGGTTTAATAATTCGGCACATGCGGCCAACCTCTTTGGTCTGAAAGAATTTGGCAACATTTATACCCGCATCATGAATCCCACTACGGATGTATTTGAGCAGCGCATCGCCGCTCTCGAAGGTGGTGTGGCCGCATTAGCCACCGGCTCCGGCCAGGCAGCACAATTCCTTGCTTTAAATAATATTCTCCAGGCAGGCGATAATTTCATCACCACCACGTATCTCTACGGCGGTACCTACAACCAGTTCAAAGTAGCTTTTAAACGCCTGGGTGTAGAGGTCCGCTTTGCTGATGGCGATGATGCAGAAAGCTTTGTAAAACATATCGACAAAAACACAAAAGCTTTCTACCTCGAAACAATCGGCAATCCTCAGCTGAACATTCCTGACTTTGAAAAATTTGCTGCCCTGGCAAAAGAATATGACCTACCTCTTATTGTTGACAATACCTTTGGAGCAGCCGGTTATTTATTCCGCCCATTGGAGCATGGCGCCAATGTGGTAGTGCAATCCGCCACTAAATGGATCGGCGGACATGGCACCACTATCGGCGGCGTTATTGTAGATGGCGGTAATTACAATTGGGGCAATGGAAAATTCCCGCAATTCACTGAGCCATCAGAAGGATATCATGGATTGAAATTCTGGGAAGTATTTGGTGAAGGCAACCCGCTGGGCCTGCCCAATATCTGTCT
>JBEBIF010000359.1:0-3754 GCA_040080515.1 Chitinophagaceae bacterium
TTACGAATGCTGCGTCTGCTCCGGTTTCTCAGGCTGTTCAGATTAACTGCCTATATGAAATCAGCACATATGATTACCAATATATTCAAAAAACGAAAGAGTGAACTGGGGTTGAGTTTTATACTGGCCATTTTTCTTATTATCATTTCTTCCTGTATCATGTATTTTGCTGAGCACCTGACACCGGCTCCGGGTGAGGAGTATAGTAAATTTACCAGCATACCTGCAACAATTTGGTGGTCTGTAGTTACACTTACCACAACCGGATATGGTGACATGTTTCCTATAACAAATATTGGAAAAACCATGGCAAGTATCATCATGCTTAGCGGCGTTGCCTTTTTTGCCCTTCCAGCCGGTATCATCACCGCTGGTTTTCTGGAAGAATTCAGAAAGACGAGAAAGAACCATTCGCATACCTGTCCTCATTGCGGCATGGTAATAGATGATGATGATAACGGCCATATTGATCACAAGAATGATAGTTAAGTGATTACAATAAAAAAGCCGGGCAGTTTTTCAATTGCCCGGCCAATTACTTCAAACTAGTACGTTAGAACCCTTTCTTCGGTTTGATATTATACTTTTCTTCGTAACGTTCGTTTAGCTGTTTCTGCTTATCATCCAGGTTTATTTTTCTTCCCTGGATAAAAGCAGCCGTTACGTTGTTCGTACGCATATCTAATATATCGCCGGAGCTAATGATAATATTAGCATCCTTTCCTACAGCAATGCTTCCTGTCTTATCTCCTACACCCATAATCTTTGCGGCACTCAGTGTTATAGCAGCCAACGCCTGTTCTTTTGTAAGACCATACGCTGCAGCTGTACCTGCATTGAAAGCCAGGTTACGGCCACGGTTTTGTGAATCATCATCTCCGAGGGCAAATAACACTCCTGCTTTTTGTAAAGCAGCAGCCGTTTTATAGGGTTGGTCCACATCATCGTCTTCACCGGTTGGAAGACTGTGCAACTGATTTAATATCACCGAGACATTGTGTTGCTTTAATAAATCGGCGATCTGCCAGCCTTCGCTTGCACCCACTATCACCAGATCAAATCCAAACTCTTTTACAAAATCCAGCGCCACCAGCATCTGCTTCACGGTATTGGCATGCACATAAAATTTTTGTTTTTTGCTGAAAAGATTTTTAACGGATTCAAATTTCAGGTTGGTCTCTTTATTATCAGTGGAGGCCATATATGCTTTTGCTTCTCTAAGAAAAGATTTCAATTGTTCTATTTTTTCCAGCCCTTCTTTTACGGGGTCAGTTTGAGTCCCTGCGTTGGGTCCGCCTGGTCCACCACCGCCAAAGCGGCCAAAGTTTGGCCTGGGCATTAATGTCGGCATATATAAATGCATACCTCCATCAAGTTGGTAGGCCGCATCTTCCCAGTTCCAGGCATCTAACTGAACGACTGATGATGAACCGGCAAGAAAACTTCCCTGCGGAATAATGTTAGCGGCCAGAATACCATTGGAGCGAAGTGTGTTGATGACTTTTGAATCAGTATTGTAAGCCACTATAGCCCGGATATTGGGATTCATATCACCAATCTCCCTGGAATCATTGGATGCCCTTACGGCACTGATTTCAACAAGTCCGAGATTACTTGCCGGAAGCACCAGGCCCGGGTACACATGTTTACCTCCGGCATCAGTTATTTCTGCACCAGCAGGCACTTTTACATTTTTGCCCAACGCCGTAATTTTCCCATTCTCAATTACAATTGTTGCATTCTCTATTACTGTTCCTTCTCCGGTATGCACCGTTGCATTCTTGATAACGATCGGAGCTTTCTGGGCGGTAGCAGGAAGTACATTGGCTTGTGGCTTTGCACAAAGCATACTTCCCATTAATATTATTCCTAAAAGTATTTTTCTCATGTCAGTAATTTTAATCGTTATTAATGTCATTGGCATCAATTACCAGCAGGCCGTGACTGTGTCCGTGGTCACTGCAGGTCTGCATTATCAGATAGCTTGGCTGAGCTGGTATCGTTGGTGCACCACTTCTTTTTTCGCTATTCATTTTTCTTACCAGGCGAAGTCTTTCCGCATCCACCTGTTTTTGCATTTGTTCATCTTTTAGTCTGTCGAAATAAACCGTACCGTCAACGATTGTATAAAGTGATTTAGCATATATACTCAGCGGATTATCGCTCCACAAAACCACATCGCCATCCTTACCCGGTTTCAAGCTACCCACTTTATCATCCACATGGAGCATTTTAGCAGGATTCAATGTTACCATTTTCAATGCTTCCTCCTCTGTTACTCCCCCGTACTTTACAATTTTGGCTGCTTCCTGGTTCAACCTTCTGGCCATCTCTGCATCATCGCTATTGATAGCAACCGTTAACCCAACTTTTTGCATTATGGCTGCATTGTACGGGATAGCATCTTCTACTTCCATTTTATAAGCCCACCAGTCTGAAAAAGTGGAAACGAACGATCCATGCTTCAGCATTTTATCTGCCACCTTGTAACCTTCCAATATATGAGTGAATGTGTTTACTGTGTATCCCATTTGTTCCGCTACTTTCATGGCACTGTTGATCTCACTTTGCACATAGGAGTGGCAGGTAATGAACCTTTTCTTATCCAATATTTCCGCTAATGCGTCCAATTCCAGATCACGGCGTGGCTGTTGCAACCCTGTTAATGGTTTTTTCTCTTTTATCAGCTTTTCTTTGGCAAGATTATATTCGGCCCATTCTTTTTTATAATCTTTCGCCCTGGTAAATGCATCCACCAGTACCTGCTCCACACCCATTCTTGTATCAGGATATCTATTATTGCCCTGTGTGGAAGCAGATCGTTTTACATTTTCTCCCAAAGCAAATTTTATCTGGCCCGGCCAGCCTTTAAATTTCAGGTCATCGTCATTTGCTCCCCAGCGAAGTTTGATCAGCTGTGTTTGTCCGCCAATCACATTTGCAGAACCATGTAAGATGTGTGAGGAGGTAACACCACCGCTTAGCTGGCGATAAATATTAATATCATCTGGATTCAGGTTATCCGCAATACGAACTTCGGCGGTTACAGATTGCGCCCCTTCATTAATGGAAGCGGCGGCAATATGAGAGTGTTCGTCAATAATGCCCGGGGTAAGATGCTTGCCCGTACCGTCTATTACCCTTGCAGAAGCATCCGACAATCCCTTGCCCACGGCAGCAATCTTGCCGTTTTTTATCAATACATCAGCATTTGCAAGTACACCATCTTTTTCATTCGTCCAAACTGTTGCATTTTTTATCAGGATGGTTTCCTGTTGTGGCTTTTCTTCGTCTGACCAGCCAAAAGGCTCAAAAGGATAAACCACTTTGCCCAATACCGGCATTTCTTTCTTCTTTACAGTATCTGGCTTTGGTTCTGTTGCTTTGATAAGTTTTGCAGTCCATGTTAATGGATTGCCTATCGAATCTATGCCTGTTCCATTCCACTCTGTACCACTACTTACACCACTCAGCCTGGTTGCATTGGCAGGCAAAGCTTGTTCAGTAGCTGCACCTCTTGGAAACCCTCCACCTCCTCCGGGACGGCGCTGTGTTGTATCTGCACCTGCTGGCGGTGTAGGCGGTCTTTGTCTCCTTGGCATCGGAGCAAATTGCAATTTCACCATTTTCCCATCAAAGGTGAATTTGCTATTTAGTGTGTCTTTGCTATACATTGAAAGTGAAGAACTGCTCTTTACATCTAATGTATAATTTTCATTGCCAGAAGGAGTATTAATAGTAAGGTCGTAAGTAC
>JBEBIF010000360.1:0-3746 GCA_040080515.1 Chitinophagaceae bacterium
ATTTAAACCTGGGCTCATTGTACTTCTCTACTATCTCTTTTGTATTATCCGATCCGCCATCATCAACCACGATCACTTCGAAATTGCTATACTCCTGTTTCAAAAGCGACTCTAATAATACTGGTATTAAATGCGCCCTGTTGTACGACGGGACCACTATTGAAAATAAGATATTCATAAAATTAATTCCTGCATGAGATCTTTGCAGTTATAATTATTGGTGGGGAAAAATATCGGGCACTTGTATGCAGAACTATTTTATTGCTGCCCATCCTCAAAATGTATGCAGATCAGTGCCAGCTAAAAAAGATCTTTCTGATAGTTACATAAAAATTATGCCTTCCTATCACAGAAAGCCGGTACTGCATTGACTTAAGCAACCGATATATGGCACTGAACTTATAAATCCCGAAATCCGCCAGTTTTGTGGCAGCAAATAGATACCCGGAAGAAAGAAGCTGTTGTTTTTCCAGCCTGCCAAATTTCCCGATCTCCTCATCGTTCCGCATCATTTCAATTAACAATTTCAGGCGTACTTTCATTTTCTCCGGGTGCACATTCATCTCACCCCGTCCTGAATGATTTACCAGGCAGGAACAAACAACAGGACTAAAGTGAAAAGAATAATTTGCCGCCAGCTGCAACCACAAAACCCAATCTTCGGAACCAGATAATTCCCGTTGCTCTGAAAAACCATAGGTCTTTAAAATATCCCGTCTTACAAAGACACCATTGCAGGCAAGAAAGTTTTCCTTTGTCAATTTCCGGTTGATGATAATTGATTCCGGATTACTATCCGGTCGTGGCGGGAACGATTGTGGCATTATATTCCGGAACTCAAAGGCTTGTGCATAGCATTCTGGCTTGTTAATAGCCGATAGTTGTTTAGCAGCATTACTCAAATACCAGGGATAGACAATATCATCGGAGTCAAAAAAAGTAACATAGGTTCCTTTTGCACGGGCAGCGCCATAATTTCTTGCAGCGCCCCTCTCACCATTTTCCTTGTAATAATAATGAATTCTTTCGTCCTTAAAAGAGGTAACTACTTCCTTTGAATTATCCTTACTTCCATCATCTACAACGATCACTTCAAATAACCGGTGTTCCTGTTCTAAAAAGGAACGGATAACTACAGGCAAGTGTTCGGCCCGGTTGTACGACGGAATGACTACCGAAAAATAAATTTCTTCCAATACTAATTATTTGCGGACCCTTTTGATAAAGCCATTTCCCAGTTCCATGCGGTTTGCATGATCTGCTCAAGACTATACTCAGGCTTCCAGTTCAGTCTTTCTTTTGCCCTTATATTACTGGCATATACCGCCACAACGTCACCATCACGCCGTGGAGCCAATTCAAAATCCAATTTGATACCACTCACTTTTTTAAAAGCGCTTATCGCTTCCAGCACTGTGACTCCATTTCCGGTGCCAAGATTAAGCACCTCGCAAAAATGAGCATCCGTTAGCTTATCTAAAAATTGAAGTGACAAGGTGTGTGCATGTGCGATATCACATACATGAATAAGGTCCCGAATGCAGGAGCCATCCCTGGTATCATAATCGGTTCCAAAAACTTTCAACACCGGCAAACGGCCTGCGGCAAACTGTGTAATCGCCGGCACTAGGTTAGATGGTCTTCCAAAAGGAACCTCTCCCATCATGGAAGAAGGGTGTGCGCCGGCAGGATTAAAATATCGCAACAGGATAAATTTTGTTTTGCTTGCTTTGGCAATATCCCTGATCATATCCTCTCCCATCTGCTTAGTACGGCCATAAGGTGACTCAGCAGTTTGTAAAGGCGTTTCCTCCGTTACAGGAAGTTCAACAGCATTGCCATACACACTACAGGAAGAGGAAAAAACAAAAAGAGGAACAGCAAATTCCTCTGTGCATTTTAACACATTTGCCTGTGACACCAGGTTATTATAATAATACAGCAACGGCTCCCTTACTGATTCATCCACAGATTTTAATGCTGCGAAATGTATGATACCGTCTATTTGATTCGCAGCGAAAATCTCCCGGGTGGCCTTATAATCGCAAAGGTCTGTTTTATAAAAGGGGATCTTCTTCCCGGTGATCAATTCGGCCTTTTCAAGCAGTTGGGTGGTGGACCGGAAATTATTATCTGCACAGATCACTTCATAGCCATTGGTCACCAGGTCCACAATGGTGTGCGACCCGATATATCCGCATCCTCCTGTTACTAATATTTTACCCATTCGAAAAACGTTTTAGTTAAAGAACTGATGAGCTACTTATTTCCTTCTCATAGCAATTATTCTTCGTATGCCTTCCTCTACAGTGGTCATTTCACGGCTCAGCAGTTTTTTCATTTTGCTGATATCAGGTCTGCGGCGGGTCATATCACCTTCTGCAAGCGGGGGAAGAAATACGATCTGCGAGGAAGATCCCACTTCCTTAATTACAAGCTTTGCCAGGTCCAGGATCGTCATTTCCTTGTCTGACCCCACATTCACCACATCATTTACAAACAGGTCGTTGTATAATGAATTGGTAGTAGCCTCTATATTATCATCAATATAGCAGAACGTTCTTGTCTGCAATCCATCGCCATACAAAGTAATTGGCTGCCCGGCAAGTGCTGCATCAATAAACTTCGACACAACAAAGTCAGGACTTTGATCCGGGCCATAGGTATTAAAAAACCGGAAAATGGTGTAGTCCAGATCGTACTCTTTCTTAAAAGATTTCAGGAAGGCTTCTCCAACATTTTTTACTATAGCATAAGGTAATTTAGAATTCAGCGGAGTGGTGTCCTCATTTTGAGGAAACTCTACCGGTTCACCATATACTTCTGAGGAAGAAGAATAAAACATTCTTTTTACGCCAGTGTTCTTTGCCAGCTCCAGTATGTTTTTAATCCCCTGTATATCATTCAGCACCATTGCCGGGTTATCCAGTGTACGTTTCACTCCCACCACCGCAGCATAATGGAATATGTAATCAAACCCATAGCGAAGCACAACGGGTGAAATATCATTAAATGAATTTACATCCGCTTTGATGAACTTGAAATTGGTGTATTTACTACTGTCTGGCAATTTACCGGCACTGCCGGTACTCAGGTCATCTACGATCACCACAAAATTGTCCTGATTCTCCACCAGTTTTTTTGCCATCGAGCCACCCACATTTCCTGCGCCACCTGTTACAAGGATCTTTCTCATATTAGTTACTGTTTAATAGTTGCTGATACTTTTTTTCTACTGCTTCCATACTAAAGCTGCTTACCACTTCCTGGTGTAAGGCGTTGCCCATTTGCTCCAATAAGCTTTTGTCCTGGTAATGCATTTTTAAAAGGCTGAACACTTCTGCTACGGGGTTTTCTTTATTTGCTAAAAAAGCATTTACACCATGCTTCAAATAATCATTGAAATCGCCAACATCTTTACAGGCTATTACCGTCTTACTGCACATACCTGCTTCTTTTACCACATGACTGCTGGCTTCAGAATAGGAAAGATGAATCAGCATGTCTGCTGCTTCAAAATAATCGATGGTGTTAGGAGCAAAGGACTCCAGGAATATGTTATCATTCATCTTCCGGCTGTCTATCCATTCCTGCAACTCCTTTCGCATCGGACCCTCACCGATTGATATCAATTTACAATCCACTCCCATGTCAGTTAATTGTTTCACCGCTTCAAATGCCATAGTGTGGCGTTTTAAAGGATCCAGCCGGGCCACCATCAGCAACAACAGGTCCGCTTTATACTT
>JBEBIF010000361.1:0-3735 GCA_040080515.1 Chitinophagaceae bacterium
GTTGGCTTGTTAACCAAAAAAGAGCTGACTGAACTGCAACAAGAATTGAAAAATATTTATCAGCAGATCCAAAAAGGTGAATTTCGGCTGCAGGATGATGCAGAAGACATTCATTCACAGGTTGAATTATTGTTAACACAAAAATTGGGTGATGCCGGTAAAAAAATTCACAGTGCCAGAAGCCGGAATGACCAGGTGCTGGTGGATGTAAAACTCTTCCTCCGCAACGAACTGGAGGAACTGGTAAAAACCATTCAGCCATTTTTTGAATTACTGCAATCGCAAAGTGAAAAGTACAAAGGCTATTTGCTGCCTGGTTATACGCATCTTCAATTAGCAATGCCTTCCTCTTTCGGGCTTTGGTTTGGAGCCTACGCCGAAAGCCTGGTTGATGACACCATTACACTGAAAGCGGCGTATGATGTAGTGAATAAAAATCCTTTGGGTTCTGCTGCGGGATATGGTTCGTCTTTCCCAATCAACAGGACATTGACCACCCAACTGCTTGGCTTTGATGATTTGAATTATAATGTTGTTTATGCACAAATGGGCCGGGGAAAAGCAGAGCGGGTTGTTGCTCAAGCATTGGCTAATGTAGCAGACACTTTGGCAAAACTCAGTATGGATGCTTGCTTATACCTGAACCAGAATTTTGCGTTTATAAATTTCCCGGCTGAATTGACCACCGGCAGCAGCATCATGCCGCATAAAAAAAACCCGGATGTATTTGAGCTCATCCGTTCGCATTGCAACCGTATCAAGGCATTGCCAAATGAGATCATGCTAATGACCACCAATCTTCCTTCGGGGTATCACCGGGACCTTCAATTACTGAAGGAACATTTGTTCCCGGCATTTCAAGCATTGAAAACCTGTTTTGAAATGGCGGGTCTGATGCTTTCCAATATTGAAATAAAAAAAGACATACTGGCTGACCCGGCTTACAAATACCTGTTCAGCGTGGAAGAAGTAAATAAACTGGTAAATGCAGGAACGCCATTCAGAGATGCTTATAAAAAAGTAGGGCTGGATATTGAGTCCGGTAATTTCAAATACGACACTAACATCAATCATAGTCATGAAGGAAGTATTGGAAATCTTTGTACGGCAGAAATAAAGCAGCAGATGGTAAAAGTAACCGGCTCCTTTCCTTTTGAAAAAGTAAAAGCCGCCATCTCCAAACTTATCAACTAATTGTTACGGGTAGGGGTTTTTATTATGCCGTTGCATAAACCGTTTCCGGGTATCCTCATCCAGCACTGTCCAGCCAAATTGTTCATATAATCCATGTGCGTCCCTTGTGCCCAGCATCCAGCGTCTTAATCCCTGTAATTCAGGATGATACTGAATCACTTCCATTAGCCATTTAGATAAGCCCTTCTTCCGGTGTTCTTCAATAATAAATACATCGGCCAGGTAAGCAAAAGTTGCTTTGTCGGTGACCAGGCGGGCAAATCCTATTTGAATGTCATTATCATAAACACCAAAACATAAGGAGTTGGAGATTGACTTCTTTACCACTTCCAGTGGTATGTTTGCCGCCCAGTAAGATTCCTTTGAAAGATAATTATGAATTACTTCAATGCTCAGTAATGCTGTATCAGTACTGATAATATAACGGCCCTTTCTTACTTCGTATGATAAACTCATAGTTCCTCTGATAATCTCCGGTGATAGTTGATTTGACCAAGATGATACCCCAAATGAACTGCCAGGTGCACCAGGAAATACCCGGTTGATGTTTTTTCTGCAAATACTAAAACGGGATACTCCTTGTCCAGCTCATTTTCATTTAATCCGTCCAGCGCAGTTTCCACAACCTGTATAGTTTGGTCAATCTTATCCAGCAGTTCCTGCCGGGGAATATTTTTCAAAGAAAACTCAAGGTCTCTATACCGGACATAGCCTGTCTTCCCAATTTCTGCGCCTATATAAGTATTGAGATTGCCAATAAGGTGCAGGCACAAATTACCTGCGGAGTTGGTGATCCCTTTCTTAACAAGCCACAGGTTGTTTTCATCCTTGTAGGCCGAGATCTCGGTCTTCAGCTTATTCAAATCTCTGCGGAGTAATGTCTGTATTGTTTTTATGAGCATATGTTATAATCCGTATTTATCAACCAGGTAGATCAATGCTGCCATATTCACTGCACCTAACTCCAGTTCTCTTTTGTTTACCGCTTCGAACACATCGCTGCGGGCATGATGTATATCAAAATAGCGTTGTGTATCAGGATTCAGGCTGGCCGTTGGCGTTTTTAGGGCCCTGTTCAGCGGGCCAATATCGGCTCCGCCACCACCTCTTACCAATTCATTACATCCATACGGAGCGATCAGTTCTTTCCAGGAAACAAATTTCTGAAACTGCGCCTCGCTTCCTGAGAAACCCAAAGCCCTTGGCGTAAATCCTCCTGCATCACTTTCTATTGCCAGTATATGTTTTTCATTATTAGCTTTTGCTTCATCTGCATACTTATTTCCTCCCCTCAAGCCATTTTCTTCATTGGCAAATAATACAAAGCGTATCGTCCGTTTTGGCTGGTAGCCGATCGCTTTGAATGCCCGGAGTATCTCAATGGTCTGAACGCAACCAGCACCATCATCATGAGCACCTTCACAATTATCCCAACTGTCCAGATGACCACCAATAGTTATTATCTCATCCGGAAATTCGGTTCCTTTCAATTCGCCGATTATATTATGCCCGATAGTATCTGGCAGAAAATGCCCGTTTGTTTTAAGTGTGACACTCAGGTTCGTAGTCTTCAATTGCTCACTAAGCCAATCGGCATCTCTTAATCCAATGGCTACTGCGGGTATCTTTGCGTAGTTACTATCATACCTGGTGGCCCCGGTATGCGGGTTATTATCTGTTGCATGGCTCATGCTCCTAACAATCACAGCTGCTGCGCCATATTTTGCAGCACGGCTGGGGCCTTGTCCCCGGTACTGGCCGGCATCTCTGTAGGATAAAAAAGTATTTATATAAGTATCATTAAATTTATAATTATAAAAAACAATCTTTCCTTTTAGCTCATCCTTTCTTTTCTCCAGTTCATCAAAAGAATTGACCAATATTACTCCCGCAGAAATTCCATTTTTTCCAGTGCCGACTGAATTACCTAATGCAACAACATCTAACGCCTGTGTTCGAAGTGAAGCATCCAATACGCCGGGAATGTTCTTAGAATTTATCCATTGAGCGGTGGCCTCATCCTTACCACCTCTTACCCAGTGAGGCACCATACATTCCTGCATCCAGGCTTTATCGGCTCCGCTTTCCTGCATCAGTTTCAATCCCCATTGTTCGGATTTCACCATCCCAGGAGAGCCTGCCAGTCTTGCGCCAATATTCTTTGTCAGGTGGAGCAGGTTTTCATACGCCTTTCCATGTGTCAGCATCTCATCTGAGATACTCTTTATCATTACTGAATCTTCCTTCTGGCCAAAAGCAGTAATTCCGGCGCCTATAAACAATAAAAGGATCAGCAGTTTTCCCATGTCTTTCCGTTTTGCTAAAGATAACAGAAACTGCAAAAATGGAAACAAAGATTTGATACAAGCGGTAGTCAGTACTCCGGTAAAACAGCTACCTTCGATACCCAGATTTTAAAATTTATGAGGATTGGAATTGTTTGCTACCCCACTTTCGGCGGTTCAGGTGTTTTAGCCACAGAGCTGGGCAAGGCCCTTGCCCAAAAAGGACATATGGTCCATTTTATCACTTACCAGCAAC
>JBEBIF010000040.1:0-15639 GCA_040080515.1 Chitinophagaceae bacterium
ATTTACCTGTATCACCTTTTCATTTCGAGTAAAGCCGTTATCTTCTTTTTCAATATTCTTTTATCAGGAAGGTACAACTGGTATTTTGAAACAAATATTTTGTTGGTAATACCCCTGATAGCATATTCTACTGTTACATCATCTTTATGTTTGGAAAGAATGATACCTACCGGTGGGTTGTCATTTTCAGCATTCTGTTCTGTTTCAAAGTAATTCAGGTACAGGTTCATCTGCCCGATGTCGCTGTGTTCTACGGATTTTATTTTAAGATCGATCAGTACAAAGCATCGTAATACCCGGTGATAAAATACAAGGTCCACCCGGTAATGTTTATTACTGAGTGTGATGCGGAATTGCCGCGCAACGAAAGAAAACCCTTTGCCTAATTCAAGAATAAATTTCTGAAGGTTATCAATGATCTTTTGTTCCAGCTGTTTCTCGGTGTAGCTGTGGTGCTCAGGTATGTTTAGAAATTCGAGTACATAAGGGTCTCTCGCTATATCAGTTTCTTTTTCGATGCGATGCCCTTTTGCAGCCAGTCTCTTAACTTCCCCTGGCTTTTTGCTTAATGCTATACGTTCAAATAATGCGGTATCAATCTGCCGGCGAAGTTCTCTTACAGACCAGTTTTCATTTATTGCAGTACGTTGATAAAAACCTATTTCCATTTCATCATTGCACATCAGCAATTCATAATAGTGCGACCAATTTAACAGGTGTGATACCGTGAGGTTTTTTTGTTTAAGGGGTTGTTTAGACAGCGGCTTTACCATTTTAGCTTTGCCCTGCAGTGACCTCTTTCTAGTTTTTTTGAATTTGCCTGACACTGTCAGGCTTTTTTGATTTGCCAATTTGCCTGACACTGTCAGGCGAATTGGCTCATTGCTCAATTGGAAGCGCAGATAAAATAGCCGCATCATTTGAAGCTGAGAGCGGGAGAATCCTTTACCAAGTTCTCTTGTAAGCGATTTGGAAAGATCGATCAATAATTCTTTTCCATATTCAGCTCTCTTGCTGCCGGCTTGTTCATACTCCACTATCAGCCGGCCCACATTCCAATAAGTGATCAGCAACTCCGTATTAATGTGCCGGATTACATTATGTCTTGCCTGTTCTACCAGTTGCCTGATCTCTTTCAGCAGGCGGCCGTGGGGCCTTCTTATTATTTTCATAGAGGTAGACAAATATAACAAAAGGGTAATAAATAAAACACTGATGCTCCGTTATTCCAGGCACCTCTGTATCATCATTACAAAACACTTTTATTCTCCGTAAGCAACATGGAAGAACCCTTTAAGCACCACGGTTTCATTGCGGCCCCGGATGATGTGAATGGCAATCTCCAGGAGCTTACCTGTTTGCAGCGGAGCAGGAGACGGTTTACGGAGAGAATCTTTTCCATACAAGGCTTCCAGGTCGGCCGTTTGGATATCCCTCAGTTCTTTTTCCCATACACCCTGCGGCAAGCGAAAAAATAACAGGCTGCCTGTCCTGCCGGAAGGCGCCACACGGATGAGTTTTATTCCTGATGCTGGTTTATTGTTTAGATACACCTGCAACGTTTCATTCTTCAACGGGAAGCTGGTGGTACCGGCAATGAACAGATCGGTAGCAGCATTCCACTCAGCACCATTAAGGCCACCACCCTTATGAGAAAAGAGGTTAGCAGGCCGGACGTATAATTGTACCTGAAGTAGTTTATTTCGCCACCAGTTGTTGATGAGCGAGGTGTCCTGTTGCTGCGAGTATTTATCATCGAGCTTATAATAGGCGCCCAACCAGTTTTGCAGGGTATCGGATTGTAGCTGAATTACAGAGACAGGTGGTGGCGGTGTGGTATCAGTTGCAGGGGATTTGCTGATGTTATTATTATTGCCGGAGTTGTTGCAGGCAGCGAGGGAGAGTAGCAGCAGGAATGTTATTGGTTTTATCATGATGGCAATTAAGTAATAAAAGTAATTTATTTCCTTTCAGGAATGTAGTATTCCAATTACAAAAAAAGGCTGAACGAAACATCGTTCAGCCTTTTTATCATTTTAAATTTAAATGTTACTGTACCAGTACTTGTCCATTGGCAATGCGTTTGCCGCTCTTATCGGTCAGCACTACCTGGTAAACGCCGCGGCCATGTTGTTTGATATTTACATGTATCCGCTGATAAGGGGCTCCAATGTTTGCAGACTTGCTGAATATGATTGCTCCTTTTGAATCATAAAGACTAACGGTGTACCTGTCTGTACCGGCGCTATAATAGGCCACATCAAACTCACCGCTGTTCGGGTTGGGCATAATGAACAGTTTGGTGATAGCACTATCCAGTAAAGCAAGTGCCGGTGAAGTATTACTGCAGGGCAGACCAGAAGTATTGGTCACTGTTACAGTATAGCTTCCCAGGTCATCAATATCCATACCGCTGAGGGTTGCACCTGTAGCACCGGGAATAGCTGTTCCGTTCTTAAACCATGTAAAGTTATAAGTGCCCGGAGGTGTTACATTAGCTGTTAATGTAGTAACCAATCCCGGGTACAGCCTTGTATATGGCGATGCGGAAATGGTAACTGTTGGATTCGGGCTAACGGCCACCGCTGTGCTGGCAGATGCAGCAGAACATCCGCTTGCGTTTGTAACGGTAACAGAATAGTTGCCGGTGCTGGTGGCATTAATAGTTTGTGTGGTCGCACCATTGCTCCATAACCAGCTGGTACCTGCAGAAGCAGTCAATGCCACACTCCCACCCTGGCAAAAGGCAACAGGGCCTCCGGCAGAAATATTCGCTGCAGGTATTGGATTAACTGTAACACTGGTAGCAGGAGAATTACTCACACATCCGCCGGCCTGCGTTACCTGTACTGTATAGTTTGTAGCGCCTAAAGGAGCATTCACTGTTATTGATTGTGTGGTAGCGCCGTTACTCCATAAGTAAGAATTACCGGCATTAGCAGTAAGAACCACACTGCCACCCTGGCAGAAAGTAACAGCCCCTCCCGCAGTGATAACTGCCGGCGGGTTCGGGTTAACAGTAACAGTAGTTGCAGCAGAGGTAGCGCTGCAAGAGAAAGCATTTGTAACAGTTACTGTATAGTTGCCTGAAGCACTTACGGTAATAGATTGTGTAGTGGCGCCATTGCTCCACAGCCATGAACTTCCGGCAGAAGCAGTAAGCACTACATTTAATCCCTCGCAGAAGGTAGTAGGACCTCCCGCAGTCACATTGGCGGTTGGAACCGGGTTTACAGTAACAGCAGTGGCCGGTGAAGTACTGACGCAACTGCCTGTAGTTACCTGTACGGTAAAAGAGCCTGTGGCGCTTACCGTGATGGATTGCGTAGTAGCACCATTGCTCCAAAGCCATGAACTTCCTGTATTAGCAGTTAATACAACACTGCCACCCTGGCAGAAAGTGGTAGCTCCGCCGGCAGCAATAGAAGCTGATGGTACCTGGTTTATCGTTAAAACAACGGGTGTTCTTGTAGCGCTTTCGCAACCGGTAGCAGTTTCCCTGCTGGCTGCATAATAAGTAATGGTACCAGCAGCACTAAGTGTCGGACTTGCTACTACTGAGCCGCCGGTAGCAGCATTATACCAAACCACGGTATAACCAGCCGGAACTGTGGCTGTAGCCGTAAGTGTTGGCACGGAACCGCCGGGGCAAACTGTTTGCGTCTGATCACCACCGCTTAGCGGGGCTCCGGCTGCATTGCCTGAAGTAACAGGTAATGAACTGGGTGCTGTCTGGCAACTGCCATTACTTGCAAATACAGTTATATTACCATTGCTGCCTGCAGTAAAGTTTACGGTGATGCTGGTAGTACCCTGGCCGGAAACGATCGTAACGCCTGCAGGTACTGCCCATGTATAAGAAGTGGCACCTGCAACAGCCGATATGGAATAAACTATTCCGTTCTGATTACCGCATACAGCCGTCAGCCCGGAAATACTTCCTACAGCGCCTAAGCCGCCGCCGCCATTAGAAACGGTAACGTTTATGGCATTGGCCCTTTCACTTACAGCACCGGTAGTATTATTTTTTGAACGTATGGTGAACCACATACTTAGATTCGGTGTAAGACCGGTAGCAGTATAAGTGGTGCCTGTAACATCAGCTGCCAGTATCACAAAGTCACCAGTGGCAGGATCCAGGCGATAAATATCAAAGTGAGTCGTATTCACGGGTGCTGACCAGGTAAAGATCACTTCGCCTGCATTACAGCTAACGCCGCTGCCAGCAAAACCGGTAACAGTTCCCAATATTTTAAAAGTAGCATCGCTGTTATCAGTAATAGCGCCGCTGCTTACTCTTACTAATGCTGTTGATGTGTTTGTTCCGGCCGGAACGGTCCATGAAAATCTTGTGGTGCCGGAAGGAACAGTAGTGGAGATAACATTCCATGAAGCACCATTATTTATTGAGTATTCAACGGTTTGGTTGCCTGTCACACCGGCATTATCCCAGGTGATGGCTTGTGCGCCTCCGGGATTGAGATTTTCATCACCATTGGGATACGTTACTTCAATAAAAGGCTGTTCGATCTCCCATGTTAAGGCATAAGCCTGATTGGGCCCGGTGGGCACTGCTTCACCAATTACTCTTAATGTATAAGTGCCTGCAGCAGGATTATCCACCGTTACCTGTTCCACATTACTGATATTATCATCAGCCTGTGTGGCAGCACTGGTCGGGCTGTTAGGATTTAATATCCAGGGTAAGTAAGTATTGGCACCTTCAACTACCCGAAGGTCAAGATTGTTTACCAGTGGTACGCTGGCGTTGGCAGCGCCGGCAGGGTCATTCCAGGTAAGCATTACCCGCAAACGGGCAGCACCGGCCGGAACGGTAACCGTAATATCGTTAGTAGCGGCGGTGGCTATGTTGTTTAATATATAACGGGTTTCTTCCATTATGCGTACCGCTTTCAATGCATCCACCCGGCCATAACCAAAACGGTAATCCGGTCCGGCATTACCAAGGTCTCGTGCAGTATTAAGCACAATATTTTTAATTAGCATAGAAGGAGGAAGCGCATTTGAATTTAATTGTTTGTAACGCTGAGCAAGCAGCGTAACTGTCCCGGCAATACCCGGTGTGGCCATAGAAGTTCCTGAAATGGTATTGTAGGAGTTGAGTGGAGTATAAGTTGAAAAAACGGCATCTCCCACTGCACTGATGTCCGGCTTTACTCTTCCATCATTAGAAGGGCCGAAGCTGCTGTAGCTCGTCATCGCATCTGCACCTGTAAGTGCTGCGACCACAATATTATTTTTAGCCACTTTTCCTGTACCGGTAAGGGTAAACCAGCCATTGGCACAACTGGACTGTGCGTTGCCTGCTGAATGGCAATGCAGGTGGAAGGTATTATTGTTCAGATTGATGTCCACGTTCCTGGCACGGAGTGTATAGTTAGTAGCAGCTCCTCCCAGTACACACTGCACACCCAGACCATCATGATAAGAATGGTTACTGGAAATAAGTGTATTGGCCGGGATCACCACCGCCATTTCTGCAAGGTTATTATCAAAAGCTCCCAAACCACCATCATAACCATTATAAGAATATAAAGTGGCATTAGGCGCCATACCTCTTGCAATAGGATTTATTAATCCCCTGCCACCGATCGTTCCTGATAGGTGAGTGCCATGACTTCCAGCACCACCCGGGTCCACATTTATTAAACGGCCGGCAGGAGAGAAATCAAGATGCTGGCTTACTATTTCATCCCATACACCAACATTCATTCCATCCCCTTTCAGATTTCTAAAGCCGTCATTTAACACATTTACCCGGTGAGAGAGCCGTCCGGGCAGATTTTCAGGCACGTTGGGAGACGAGTTAAACTCTACCCATTGTACAAAAGGTAATCCCACTAACTGGCGGAGATTATATATCGGAACTCTTACGGTGTACATTCTGAAAACAGGTACATCTGCCAGGATGGTGGCACCCAGAGCAGCTAATGAAATGGCTATCTTATCTGCAGACATATTTTCATACAGCTCCACATCCACATCTGCATAGCCGCTGATCCTTTCTGCATGGGCTGGTACTTTTTTAATTAAAATATCCGGTACTGTTTTTTGTGCCACCGTAAACTGCAGCACACTGCGGATGGGGAAATTGCGGAATACAGCCGGATCAGTAGTATTGCTGACAGCAGCTGTATAAGCCATGTAGGGAATATAATCCAGCAATTCAATACCTGCCAGTTTCAGCTGCTCCTTCATGGCCTGGTCGGGCAGTGAACTGAATTGTATAGTTATATAATGTTTACTATTGAAAAGGCTGCGCTGAAATACTTCGGCATCTTTGGTAAGACCAGTGATATTTTCAACAGGAATGAACTTTCCTGTATTCAGCATCAGGTTGTAATCTTTGGATTCCTGTGCAAAGACTGCAGCAGGTAAAATGAAAAGTAACAATAAGCCGGAAAGGCGGGTAAAAATTTTTCTCATACTAGTTAGTTTTAACTAAAAATGCTTTTAATTGGTAGGAGAAAATTAGGATTTTTTTCCCGTTGTTGTTCCGGGCCAATAGTATAAATGGCCGCTTTTTCAACATATGTTTGTAAAAAACTGAATGTCTTACCTTTAACTCCATAAATCCTGATTATGAATTTTGAATGGAAAGGCGTTTTTCCCGCCCTGCTCACCCCATTTGCGGCAAATGATGAACTGGACCTGGCACTTTTTGAAGAGAACCTGGCGGCGCAATGCAAAGCAGGTGTAAGGGGCATTATCCTGGCAGGCTCATTGGGAGAGGCCAGCACTATTACTGTGGCGGAAAAGGAAAAGCTGGTAAAATTTTCTGTTGGCTATCTGAAAGGCAAAATACCAGTTGTCCTGAACATTGCAGAAAGCAGTACCAAAGATGCGATACAACAGGCTGCTAATGCAAAGAAATGGGGTGCCGACGGATTGATGCTGCTGCCGCCCATGCGATATAAAAGTGATGACCGGGAAACGATCGCTTATTTTAAAGCCGTGGCAAATTCAACCGACCTGCCCGTGATGATCTATAACAACCCGGTGGATTATAAGATCGATACCCGGCCAGAATTATTTGATGCATTGGTGGAATGTGAAAACATCACTGCATTAAAGGAAAGTTCGAGAGATGTTACCAATTTGACGAGAATGAAAAACCGCTTTGGCGATCGCATCAAAGTATTATGCGGTGTGGATACGCTGGCAATGGAAGAACTTTGTCTCGGTGCTGATGGATGGGTGGCCGGATTGGTTTGCGCCTTCCCGGAAGAAACGGTAGCTATATTTGACCTGGTAAAAGCCGGAAGGATAGAAGAAGCCACAAAGATCTATCGCTGGTTTATGCCGCTGCTGGAGCTGGACATACATCCCAAACTGGTGCAGTATATAAAATTAGCTGCTTCGCTAACCGGGATTGGAAGTGAATACGTTCGGGCGCCGAGATTGGTACTGGAAGGAGAAGAGAGGGAGAGGGTGTTGAAAGTGATCAATGATGGAATAGCAACAAGAGTGATGTAGTCATTAGTCGATAGTCAATGGTCGATAGTCGATAGTCAATAGTCCGTTGTCTGGGGTCAATATTAAATAATCAATCTTCAATCTGCAATGTTCAAAGACGCAACCTCTACCGAAATAGAATCCGTAATGCAACAGGCATGGAAAGCTTTTTCGGTTTACCGTAAATGTTCTTTAAAGCAGCGGGCTGATTTTATGCGGGCCATTGCTACTGAAATAGAAGCCCTGGGTGATGAACTATTGAAAGTAGCCGGGGAAGAAACCAATTTGCCGGAGGCAAGAGTAAGAAATGAAAGAGGAAGAACAATGTTTCAATTGATTTCTTATGCCGATGCCTGCGAAAAAGGCGATTGGCTGGAAGCAAGGATTGATACAGCAATACCAGATAAAAATCCTCCCAAGCCGGATATTCGGAAAATGATGGTGCCCATCGGTCCCGTTGTTGTTTTTGGCGCTGCTAATTTTCCTTTTGCCTATTCCACTGCCGGTGGTGATACGGCTACTGCATTAGCTGCCGGTTGCCCGGTGATCGTAAAGGCACATCCTGCGCATCCCGGAACAAGTGAACTGGTGGCAGGAGCTATCTTGAAAGCTGCGGCTGCCTGTGAGATGCCCGCCGGTGTGTTTGCACATGTACATGGCGCCGGATTTGAAGCAGGCAAAGCATTGGTAGAGCACCCGCATACAAAAGCAGTTGGATTCACAGGTTCATTTAGCGGGGGTAAACAATTATTTGATTGGGCCAATCAACGCAAAGTCCCCATCCCGGTGTTTGCCGAAATGAGCAGCATCAATCCGGTGTTCTTATTACCGGAGAAAACAAAATCATCTGCTGCTGAAATGGCAAAGATGTATGCAGGTTCCATTACGTTGGGTGTGGGACAGTTTTGCACCAATCCCGGATTGATCATCGGGTTGGACGGTAAAGAGTTGCAACAATTCACACAGGTATTGGGTGACGAAATAAAAAAGATCGTACCGGGTACTATGCTGCATCCGGGCATCTTTAAAAACTACCGCAAGAAAAAAGATCAGGCTTTATCTCAAAATGGTGTGGAAGCGGTTGCTGTATCAGATTTAAAACCCGGACTAAGCCAGGGCTCAGCAACCATTGCCACAGCCACGGGCCAAACATTTTTGAACAATCCGTTGTTACACCAGGAAGTGTTCGGGCCCTATTCATTGGTGATTCGTTGTAAAGACATGAAGGAAATGGTACAGGTGGCCACGCAACTCGAAGGGCAGCTAACCGCCACGCTGATGGCAACGGAAAATGACCTTCGCATCCATCAGAAACTTACCGATGCGGTAATGAATATTTGCGGACGCTTTATCCTAAACAGTGTACCAACTGGTGTGGAAGTTTGTTTGAGTATGCAACATGGCGGGCCATTTCCTGCCAGTACCGATTCAAGGTTTGGTTCAGTAGGTGCAGATGCTATCAAACGTTTTGTAAGACCCCTTGCTTTTCAAAACTGGAGCAATGAGTTGTTGCCGGATGAATTGAAGGATGAAAACCCGTTGGGAATATGTCGGATAGTGAATGGTGAATGGTCAATAGTCAATGGTCAATAGTCGATAGTCAATAGTCGAAAGTCGATAGTCAGTAGTCAATGGCCAGTGATCTGCAATATGGGAGGCTATAAATCTAAACTCTAAAATCAAAAACCTTCAATTAGCAATGGCTGTCTGTATCCCTTTTCTTGGCGTACCTAGTATCGGCCAAACATTGGAATGGTATATGAGCATTGGCTTCACCTGTACCGGTACCAATCTTGCGTGGGAGCCGGATGCGGAACTCAACTTTGCACAATTGGAATGGGAGGGAGCAGCTATCATGCTCTTTCCATCCAACAAAGAGAATGTGCCGGGGCAGGTACGGGATGCCGGTTTGTATTTTAAAGTGAAGTCCATTACCGGCCTGGTAGAAAAACTCATCCACCGGGCCCGTATCATCGAACTTACTGAACAAACTTTCTATGGCAAACAGGAAGTGACCTTCGAAGACCTGAATGGTTTCCGCATCACCTTTTCCGCAGATCCCGGTTATTAAATTATTTGGTTCTCACAATGACGCAAAGATGTAACTGGGTTTTCATTGTGCCGTGGCGTCTTTGCGGGAAAAATTCCTTGTGCAGCAATTAGTCATACCCGTAAAAGTTTTATTTAGCTACCTTCGCCGCCATAATAAAAACCACAGATGAGACAAGACGAATTACTGGCCCAGCGAAGTGAGAACAAATGCGAACTATGTGAAGCAACCGAAGGATTGAAAATATACGAAGTGCCACCTGCCACCGGCAATATGGATGATGCCATATTAATATGCCCTAAATGCCTGGCACAAATAGAAAAGAAAGAAGAACTCGACAACACTCACTGGCAATGCCTCACCACCAGCATGTGGAGTGAAGTGCCCGCCGTTCAGGTAATGGCCTGGCGGATGCTCAACCGCCTGCGCAATGAAAGTTGGGCTGCAGAAAGTATAGATATGCTATATCTTGACGAGGAAAAATTAACCTGGGCCAAAGCTACAGGTGATCATGAGAATGATGCATCTGTTGATCTGCATAAAGATTGCTTTGGCGCTATCCTGCAAAGCGGTGATAACGTAGTGCTCACAAAATCATTGGATGTAAAAGGCTCTACCGTAAATGCTAAAGTAGGCACGGTGGTCAGGAATATCCGGCTGGTGCCTGGTAATACCGAACAGATAGAAGGTAAAATAGAAGGACAGCAGATCGTAATATTGACTAAGTACCTGCGCAAACAAGGCTGATATGTTACTGGTTCGAAACAGGGAACCAATACCAACACTCAACTAAATAGGATGCCCGGTAATCACCAGGCATCCTATTTCAGTTTCATCACTCACCTTTTATATCAGTACATATAATCCGGCGGAGTAATGCCTTTGCAACGCAGGTAAGTAACAGCCTGCCCCCGGTGATGAGTGATATGATCAAGCGTAGTATAAAAGCCACTGACAGCTTCATCGCTCAACGTTCCACTGATGGTTTTCTGTAATGCATTGTAAGCCTTTTCCAGGTAGGCGCTCACTTCTAACTTCGTACTTAGTACTTGTGATGGCGCCCAGTCTGTTTTTACTCCTTTAACATAATTGGCTTCCCACCATTCAATGCCGTAGGCGATATGGTTCAGCAGTTCGCCAAAGTTCATAACACCATCTGTTGGATGAAAAGAATAGCCGTCGGCAGGCATAGCGGCCGCCACGGCCAGGGTGTACTGTTTTGAATTGTCCAGTGTTGCGGATAGTTTGTTGTTCATACTGTAAAATATTTTAGACAGCGAAACTACCAGTAGCAGCGGGGAAGGACTTAAGAAATCCTGCTATTTTATTTTAGCCACTTAAGCCAATGTATTAGGTTAAGGACCCGATTTCAACGCCTTGCCCCGGAGGGGTATAATATCAGTAGCTCCGGGTGAAACCCGGAGATTAAAATATGAGGAGTTTCCCGAACCCCGTAGGGGTTCAACAGTGATAAAAAAGAAATAAAACGGTGTTTAAAAAAAGGGCTACCCTGTACTTCGAAGGCGGGCATTTATACCGGTGGCGGAAAGCCGCGGTGAAGTATTCGATGCTGTTGAAACCGGAACTAAATGCCACATCCGCCACCGGCATGCTGGTATTGCGGAGCAGCAGTACCGCATGCTGCAACCGGATGGCCTGCAGGAACTGGTGCGGGGAACTAGAAGTAAATGTTTTGAAGAGGCGGCTGAAATGAAAAGGGCTTACATGACAGTGCGTCGCCATTTCCATCAGCGAAATATCCTGGATAAAATTCTCCGTCATGTATTGCTTGGCCTTTTCAATAGTAATGAGGTGATTTTTTTTCAACTGTGCATTGATCTTTTCATCCGGTATGTAATCGGTAACACCGGCAAGCACTGTAGCGGTCATTTCCATCACCAGGTTATCGGCCTGCAGCTTATGCAAGCCCCGGTGGCTCACCAGTTGCATCAGGTAGAAATGATAAAACTCCAGTTCGGCGCTGCTGCGAACAAGCGTAGAATGAATATCATTATCAGTAAACAGTGTTGCCGAGCCGTATTGCTGCTGCAATTCCCGGTAAAAACTTTCTTTGAATTCAAAGATGGTACACTCATCAGGCACGGTATGCACATGTGTCACGGTGTGTTCATAGCCGGGTTTGGTAATGAGCACACAGCCGGTGTAAGAATCTAAAGAATGACGGAAGACATTGAATAAGAAATTTCCTTTGCGCACAAAACTGATGGCAAACGATTGGCTGTACTCCGGCTTTGAAGTACGGCAATCATTGCACCGGCACCTGAAATCCAGGATGCGGTAAAAATCAGATTCATATAATGTATGAATATCGGCCTGCATGGTAGTGTGAAGGTATTATTTTTCAGGAAAATTATTTAGCAAGCTGCATTACTACCCACAGGGCCCTGCGGGCTATCATCGTCTGTTGTGTCACTCACTTCACCGTTCGGTAATTCTACTGAGCATTTGCGGAGTGCATTAAAGGTGGCGGAGATCGGTCTGGCCACTTCAGCCAGGCTGATCGATTCATTGGAAAGCTTTTTATCGGCCTTGCCTTTCGCAAAAGAAATTTGATTTAAGTTGCATTCCCAAATTACCCAATCAACAGCATGCCTCATATCTTAGATAATATGATCTGGAACGCCATCACCACCGGCAACAGGGATATTGCTATGGTTGATGGTGACGTGGGTTTTTACCAGCCGGATATTGCGCCCTTTGCGGGACTGAAAGAGCTGAACCAGCAAAACCTTGATAAACTATCGGGCATTGTTCCCGCCGGCAACAGGGTAGCCATTGCTTACCCCGATACATTATCCCTTGATGAAAACAAATGGACCACTCTGCAACATATGGATGTTACACAAATGGTGTATGAGCAACCCGTTGAGGAATTTACCACCGCAGCCAGCCCGATGATAGTGCCGTTGGGCAATGAACATATTCCGGCTATGCTGGAGCTAACGGCGCTGACAAGGCCCGGTCCATTCCTGCAACGGACCATTTTATTCGGCAACTACTTTGGCATTTTTGTGGACGGACGTTTAGCCGCCATGGCGGGGCAGCGGATGCACCCCGTGCCTTATATGGAAGTAAGCGCCGTATGCACTCATCCTGACTTCCGGGGGCATGGTTATGCCAGGGCATTGATGCTTCATGTGATGAAACTGATCATCGATAATTCTTTTACTCCTTTTCTGCATGTGCTTACCAGCAATACTTCTGCCATCAGCCTGTATGAATTTATTGGCTTTCGTATCCGGAAGCGGTTTTTTATTGATGTGGTGAGGAGAAGATGAAAATATTAGCTTGAAAATGAAACCCGGACAAAGGAATTATTTTCTCCATTTCTCCGGGTCTTCCTTAAATCCAAAAACTGCATGGATGACAATAAAATTATTAGCTTCATCAACAGTATAATGTGCGGCGTAGGGGAATTTTTTTACAACGGCAAACCGAACCGAATCATACCGGAAGGAACGGGTAAAAGGGTTCTTCTTTATTTCGGCCAGCTCGGTTTTCAGGTTACTTTTGAAACGGGAACCTAATCCTTTATTTTGTTCGTTGTACCATGCAGCTATTTGTATAATGTGTGCGGTAGCAGCCGGTGTAAAAGAAAGTTTAAAATTTTTCATTTGCCTCCATCAATTATCTTCCAGGCATCTTTTTCTGAGATCAGTAATTCAGGATGGGCTTTATATTTTTTTATACTCTTACGGACAAATTGTTTTTGCCATTCAGGGATGGTAACCGGGATTTCCTCTTGCAGCACATACATTAGTTTAACCTTATCTTTTTTTGGCAGCTTTTTTACCAAATCAATCAGGTCGTTAAACTGTAAGGGTAAGAAAATATTTGGAGAAGTGGCCATTTTATCAGGTTTAGCTTAGTAAAGATAATAAAACCAAAGCTATCATTTATGGCTTGTTAGTGTTTCCTGGTTTGCAGAGGAAGGTGCGTTATTATTTACGCAGGATACTCTATAAACACAGGGCTGCAGTGAGACCCGACTGGGAAACGATAATCTTTGATAATTCTTTACTCCTTTTCTGCATGTACTCACCAGCAATACTTCCGCCATCAGCCTGTATGAATTTATCGGCTTTCGTATCCGGAAGCGTTTTTTTATTGATGTGGTGAAGAGGGCATGAAATTAGAATTTAATTCCTCTTTTCTTCATTTCTTCTGCCAGTTTACCGGCAATAGGCCGACAGGAACAATTTTTTTGGTGGGCCAGATGCCATTTCACCCGTTGGTCAAAGGTTGGGTTTTTCGGCATTTTGTTTTTCTCATGCCATTCTTTGTTGATTTTCATGATAACAAATTTCGACCGGCAACCAGTTGAAAAGAATGATGTTGGTCATAGGTTGAATTGCTTTTTAACAGGAGAAGAAGGGTGGATGGGTAGCAAATAATCATATTGACACCATACCAGGGGAAGCAAAATTGACTGATGATAGATTATAAACTGAAAGTGGTATTGCTCTGCGGCTTATTCTTCCTACCTTAGAATGATAAACCTTCCTATATGCTTCGCTTCAGTACTGCTCTTAGCCTGTTGTGCATCCTCTTTATCATTACCGGTTGTAATACCTGCAATCCCCGTGGGGGGAGTTTGGCATTTGTAAAAACATGGGATGTCCCGGCCGGGCAAACCTACACTTTTGATGATCCTACGGAAGGGCTAAATAGTGTGGACTTTATCGCCCGTGTATTTTACCCTGCCACGGATGATACCGGCGCCGAAGTATTGGAAGGCGAACATCCACTGGTCATCTTCGGACATGGCCGCTTTGGTCCCACATCAGGCAGCGGTTTTCCCAACAACTATCTGCATGCCACCTATCTGCTGAACCAGCTTACTTCCTGGGGTTATATCTGTGTTACGGTAAATTTTGATGTGGTAAGTTCACTCGGCTTTGGCATCAGCGAAAGAGGAGAACTGTTCTTAAAAGCAGTGGACTTCATGCTCGCCGAAAACAATAAACCTTCTTCCCGCTTTTTTCATAGGATCAACACATCGCAGATCGGGCTCATCGGTCACTCCCGCGGTGGTGGCGGCGCTACTTCGGCCGTACGGCGCAACCAGGCACAGGGATCGCCCCGCAACATCAAAGCGCTGGCCACCATTTCACCCACTTCTTCCGATACCGGCCCCATTACTGGTGGTATGCCGCAACTGATGATCTATGGTACCTGGGATGGCGACCTTAGCAGCGCCCCCGGTTATGAACTATGGGATGCAGCGCCCCGTGATAAAGACAAGGCGTACGTGGAAGTGTATGGCGCCAATCATTTTTTCTTTTCCGATGACCTGTTCTACAATCATGAAGTAAATGGCATCAGCCGCCAGAACCACCAAAACATGGCCAAAGGATTTATCAATGCCTTCTTTGACCAGCAGATACGGGGACTAAATCGTTTTGGGTGGCCCGACTATCTTACCTATATAAGAAAAGTGGATACCGTGGAATATTATGTACAATATCTGAACGGTACTAAAACGATCATTGATGATGGCGGCGTGGTGGGGCCTGCCACTGCCAACAACCTGGGCGGCACTAATACGGCTGTGTCTATGCCGCTCTTTGATAATGCCGATCTGGGCTCGGGTACTGGCCAGTTTGGCAGCACTATCGGTATACGCATGAGCTGGGATGCCGGTGCGGACCGGGTGGACTTTACTATACCGGCGACAAATGCTTCGGCATTTGACTTTATTAGTTTCCGTGCTTCGCAGCGGCATAATGTAACAGGCAATACGCTGAATACTTTTAAGACATTAAAAGTGAAACTGACTGACGGCGGCGGTAATACTTTTACGCAATCCATCAGCAACAGTGTTTACAAAGGGTTGCAGTATCCCGACCAGGAAGTGTATCCCGATCTTGGCAATCCGCCCAATACCATCAATGGCAGCTTTAAGAATATTCCGTCCACCTTCCGGCTGAAGCTAAGCACCTTTACCGGCGTGAACTTGGGTAATATTGTAAAAGTCACCATCCTGTTCGATGCGCCGAACAGCAGCGGGTTTGTAAATAATACCGGCGCCATTACTTTCGATGATCTTGAATTTACTAAATAAACTTTTTATGAAACATACAGGTTATATC